>NZ_CP077770.1:1530000-1830000 GCF_019134595.1 Pseudoalteromonas shioyasakiensis
ATTTGTTTTGCTAAATCAGGCATCGCTAATGCACCACGACCAAGCATTAAGTCTTGGCAATGACTGCGTTTTTGACAAAGCATGGCATCTTCAACTTGCCAAATTTCGCCGTTAGCAACGACCGAAATATTTTTATCTTTGATCAACGGGGGGATTTTTTCCCAGTATGCCGGTGGGTTGTAACCATCTCTTTTAGTTCTGGCATGAATAGCAAGACTTGAAGCACCCGCGCTAACAACAGCATCAACAATTTCTTGGCTATTGCTGTCGTCATCAAAACCGAGCCTGATTTTGGCACTAACCTCATGACAAGGATCAACGGCATCACGTACGGCTTTGATAATGTCGTACATATGCTCAGGGTCTTTTAATAGTACCGCACCACCTTTACTTTTGTTCACTGTTTTAGCAGGGCAACCAAAATTTAAGTCAATGCCATGCGAGCCTAAGCCTATTGCTTTAACGGCATTTGCTGCCAAAGCATCGGCAACTTGACCTAATAACTGAATACGAACTGGTGTACCTGCACGGGTATAGCCAGCTGTTTTTAGCTCAGGGCAATAGCGATGAAACACGCGTTCAGGGAGCGTGTCTTCAACGACGCGAACAAACTCCGTTACGCATAAATCAAATCCACCTAAATCAGTTAGGAGTTGTCGCATTTTAAAATCCACAACGCCTTCCATCGGTGCTAAAACTAGTCGCATGATACCTGTTAACTCATCAAAAATTAGGACGCGTATTCTAGCTGTTCTGGATTGTTTTATAAATCGTAATTTGCATTCTAGGCACTTTCAGAAAATAATTATAAAAATTTTGAAAGTAATTTTTAGTTCTCGGGTCTTGTTTAATAACCCTTTATAAAAAAGCGAGTCATCGAATGAACACAGTTAAGAAAAATTCAATTGCATTAACATTAGGTGCGGTTGTAGTAGGTGCGTCAAGTTTTGCAGCCACTGATGCCAGTGCAAACCCATTTGAATTTCAGCAAATGCAAGCAGGCTATCAGCTAGATGCCGCTGAAGGTAAGTGTGGCGAAGGTAAATGCGGCGCAGACAAAAAAGCAGCTAAAGAAGGTAAGTGCGGCGAAGGTAAATGTGGCGCAGACAAAAAAGCAGCTAAAGAAGGCAAGTGCGGCGAAGGTAAATGTGGCGCAGACAAAAAAGCAGCTAAAGAAGGCAAGTGCGGCGAAGGTAAATGTGGCGCAGACAAAAAAGCAGCTAAAGAAGGTAAGTGCGGCGAAGGTAAATGTGGCGCAGACAAAAAAGCAGCTAAAGAAGGTAAGTGCGGCGAAGGTAAATGTGGCGCAGACAAAAAGAAAGCTAAAGAAGGTAAGTGTGGCGAAGGTAAATGTGGTTCTAACCACTAAGCGCTCATTTAGCTTTTAAAAGGGCCGTAAAGGCCCTTTTTAGTAGGAGGTAGTATGTTAAAAGAATCAGTAGCTGGTTTTGGGCAGGTTGGTTTAGGTTTGCGCCGAGAAATGCTTGATGAAATGCTCATTGATGTTCCAAAACCCATTGAGTTTTTAGAAGTTGCGCCAGAAAACTGGCTAAAGCTTGGGGGACGTTTTGGTAAACAATTTAAACAGCTTACCGAAAAACATGCCTTTGTATGCCATGGCTTATCGTTATCAATTGGTTCACCAGCAGCGCTTGATATTGACTTTGTGCAATCGCTTAAAGCCTTTTTTAAAGAGCATAATATTCGTTTATTCAGCGAACACTTAAGCTACTGCTCGGGCGAAGGGCATATGTACGATTTAATGCCTATACCATTTACTGAAGATGCAATTAAACATGTGGCCTCTCGTATTAGGCAAGTACAAGATATTCTAGAGCAGCCAATTGCCATCGAAAATGTCTCTTACTATGGCGCCCCTGGCCAACAAATGACAGAACTTGAATTTACTAATGCTGTTTTAGAAGAAGCGGATTGTAAACTGCTGCTCGACGTGAATAACATTTACGTTAATTCGATTAATCATGGTTACGACGCTGAGCAATTCTTAGCGGCCTTACCAACAAAACGTATTGCCTATGGGCATGTTGCGGGCCACTACACTGAGGCCGAAGATTTACTGGTTGATACCCATGGTGCGCCAGTTATCGATCCTGTTTGGCAATTGCTTGGAAAAGCTTATGAAGTTCATGGGGTATTTCCTACCTTGTTAGAGCGTGATTTTAATATTCCGCCGATGAGTGAGTTATTAGCTGAGCTGAAAACCATTGAAGCACTGCAGCAAACAGCTAACAAGCAAAACCAAGCAAGGGTGAAATGCAGTGCCTAATAATTTTACCAAAGTGCAGCAAGCGTTTATGGCGCATATACGCGACCCTCAGCAACATGCTAAGCCTAGCGATGTTGAAGAGCGCCGGATGGCGATTTATCGCGACTTATTTTTTAATAATGTGGATGGGTTTGTTAGCTCTGCGTATCCAGTACTAAAAAGTTTATATTCAGAGCAAGCTTGGCATAGCCTCGTTAGGCAGTTTTTTAGCCAGCATGATTGTAAATCTCCTTATTTTTTAGATATTGCAGGGGAGTTTTTGGCCTTTCTTGCTAATGACTATGAAGTGCAAAGTGATGATCCCGCGTTTATGTTAGAACTAGCGCACTATGAATGGGTTGAGCTCGATGTATCGGTTGCTCAAGAGGTGCCAGAAGAAGTGAGCTTATCGGCTCATCAAGTGACAAGCTCTGCATTATTCTTAAGTTCGCTTGCGCGTAACTTGAGTTACAGTTTTCCTGTTCATACCATCAGTGTAGATAATCAACCAAGTGAACCTGCGGCACAACCAAGTTACTTTGTGGTTTATCGTGATAGTGATGACGAAGTACAATTTTTATCGACAAATGCGATGACCGCATTACTTCTTAGTATCATAGAATCTCAGCCGGGTGCAGATTTTAATGATGTATGCCAAGCAGTTGCAGAGCATGCGCCTCAATTTAGCCAAGAGCAGCTGTATCAGGGAGCGCTCAATACCTTAAGTGCCATGGCAGAGCGCGGCATTGTGGTGACTAATACATTGGTTTAAAAATCGGCTAAAGCTCTTTATTGATGAGGGCAGTTCGACTATTATGTGCGCCTTATTTTGTCGTGCTTAAATAAAGGTAGTAACTATGTCGAATGATAAAGACTTTAAAGATCCGTTCAATGCAACTTATTTCATTGCGTTTTTAGCTGTATTCGGTGGCATTGGCTGTCTAAACGCTATTCTTGGTTGGATCACTTCTTTATCTTAATCTGCGCAAGCAAATTTAAGACAATAGGCTGCATAATGCAGCCTTTTTTATAGTTGATATTTCTTGTTAAGTGATTAATTTCGAAACTTGCTACCGACTTTCTACTAAGGTGATGTTATACTCTCGAGCTTTGTTAGATAAACTTTTTGAGCAGTATAATTATGACTCAAGCAACTTCAACGCTCATCAAACAGAGCATTGCAACGATCGCTGATTACCCAAAGCCGGGCATTATGTTCCGCGACGTAACAACTTTAATGGCTAATGCTGACGCATTTAAAGCAACTATCGACAGCTTTATTGCAGCATATAAAGACCAAGGTTTTACAAAAATCATCGGTACTGAATCTCGTGGTTTTATCTTCGGTGCACCACTTTCTTACGCACTAGGTATTCCATTCATTCCAGTTCGTAAACCAGGCAAGCTTCCTCGTGAAGTGATTTCACAAAGTTACCAATTAGAGTATGGTGAAGATATTCTTGAGCTTCATACAGACGCAATTGTCCCTGGCGATAAAGTGTTACTGGTAGATGACTTACTAGCGACAGGTGGCACAATCGAAGCAACTGCAAAATTAGTTGCTAAACTAGGCGGTAACGCAACTGATGCCGCATTTGTTGTTTCTTTACCTGAGCTGGGTGGTGAGCAACGAGTTGCTGATATGGGCATCAAAATCTTAAAGTTGGTTGAATTCGAAGGCGAATAATTAATGAGTTATCAGGTTCTAGCAAGGAAATGGCGACCACAAACCTTTCACGAGTTAGTGGGGCAGTCTCATGTTAAACAGGCATTGGTTAATGCATTAACACAAAATAGACTCCATCATGCTTATCTCTTTACTGGAACCCGTGGGGTGGGTAAAACAACCATTGCACGTATATTCGCAAAAAGTCTCAACTGCGATAAGGGTATCTCTGCTGAGCCATGCGGCCAATGTTCAAGTTGTACTGACATTGAAGCAGGCCGTTATATCGATTTGTTAGAAATCGATGCGGCATCACGTACCAAAGTAGAAGATACCCGCGAAATCCTTGATAACGTTCAATACGCACCAACACGTGGTCGTTACAAGGTATACCTAATCGATGAAGTTCACATGCTGTCAAAGCATAGTTTCAATGCATTACTTAAAACATTGGAAGAGCCGCCAGAGCATGTGAAGTTTTTATTAGCGACAACCGATCCGCAAAAACTGCCAGTGACGATTTTATCGCGTTGCTTACAGTTTAATTTAAATGCTTTGTCGCAATCAGAAATTCATGACCAGCTTGCCCATGTTCTTAATCAAGAACAGCTAAATTTTGATGATAAATCATTATCTATTTTAGCTAAGGCAGCCGATGGTAGTATGCGTGATGCATTGAGTCTTACAGACCAAGCAATTGCGCAAACCAATGGCAATATTAATCATCAGGCAGTGCAAACTATGCTTGGCTTGATGGATACTCAATATAGCCAAACCATGTTAGCAGCGTTACTGTGCCAAGATGGCGATGCATTACTTCAAGAAGTAAAAGCAGTTGTTAGCCGAAACCCTAACTTTGTAGCCTTGCTCGACGATTTAATTGCCCTGACGCACCTTATTCAGCTTGTGCAACTCGTGCCTAGTGCCGCGGCACTTGATGATACTAACCGTGAGTTTATTGAGCAGGTGGCACAAACCACTGATGCACAGCAGATGCAGGTGTACTACCAATTGCTATTAAATGGTAAAAAAGATTTGCAGTGGGCACCCGATGCTAAACTTGGTTTTGAAATGATCATGTTGCGACTGCTTGCATTCCAACCTACGCAATTTGCACAAAGCCAAACACCAACGAATACCCAGCAGCAGGTTAAGCCAAGTGGTGCCGGTGCACTACGTGATATTTTGAAAAAATCAACGGCGCAACGTGAGCAAGCAGCTTCAGAGCAAGCACCAGTTGCACATAGCTCTCAGGCAACTGCTGTTCCTTCAGAGCCTCAGCCAGCACAAGCTGAGCCTATTCAAGCAGAACCTAATCAAGCTGCCAAGGCAGAAACGGCAAATAGTCATGAGCCTGCCCAGCAAGTTGAAGCAACAGCAGAAGAGCAGCCTGATGCTGGTCAACAGCCTCAGCAATCTGTTGAAACTGCAATGGCCGCTGAAGTTGAACCTGCGCCACAACAGCAAGAGCAAAGCCACTCAGGGCAAGTGCCTGCAGCTGAATACTCATCACCAGAGTATTCCTCGCAAGATTACATGGACGATCATGAAGCACAAATGGACCCATCACTTGCTGCGCAATACGATGATGTGATGAATAGCGCCTATGATCAGGGCTTTACTGCCAATGAAGCATCTGAGCCTCAGCAACAGCAAGCTGCACCAGTGCAATTACAACAGCAGCAAAGTCAGGCGCAGTCGGCTATTGCTCGTATTTTACAAGACCGCAATATTTCAGGTGCCGGGCGTTTAAGTGGTGCAGCAACGCAAACTAATGCTAAAGCAGAACCACAGCCTGAAGCGAAGCCCAAAGCAGTGCCGCCAGCGCAACAAAGCACAGCCGCGACCAATATTCAGCCTCAGCAGCAAGCAATGGCTGCTGAAGTAAAAAAGCCCATCCCCCAGCAAACGGGGGAGAGCAGTAATAAAGTAAAAAAAGTCGACTTTCGAGAAAAGCATCAAACAATCACCGAAAACTTAGCGCCTGAGTTACTTGAGCAGATCAATCCTCAAAAAGCGCCAGAGCCAGTAGTCGAAGAAGCCAGTATTCCGATACCTGATGATTTTGAAAGCCCGATCAGCAGTATTAAATTTGCACACGAACAAGACGAATGGGCGTATTTAATTAAACGCATGGGGCTTGGTGGTCGCATGCGCCAATTTGCGCTGCATTCAATTTTTACCAAGCAGAATAATCAGCTTCACATCGAAGTTGACTCATCACAGCGCCATTTAGATAGTGCAGTGCTTAGACAAAAACTCAATGCTGCATTAAGTGAAATTTACGGCCATAATGTAGAGCTTAGTATCGAGTTTGCTGATGGCGTAATTGATTCACCGTATTTGATTCAACAAAAAATCGATGCGGGACGCCATCAACAAGCGATTGATGTAATAAATAGCGATGAGAATATAGTGCAATTTCAGCAGTTATTTAGCGCTATAATCGATGAAAACAGTATTCAGGCATTGTAATTAGTTACAATAGCCCTTATCTTCATGCCAATTAAAGTAGTTTAGAAAGAGAGACAGTTATGTTTAAAGGTGGAATGGGTAACATGATGAAGCAAGCGCAGCAAATGCAAGAGCGCATGCAAAAAGCCCAAGACGAAATTGCAAACCTTGAAGTAGTAGGTGAAGCAGGTGCAGGCCTAGTTAAAGTAACTATGCTTGGTAACCACAATGTACGTCGTGTTGAATTAGATGAAAGCCTAATGGAAGACGACAAAGACATGATCGAAGATTTACTAGCGGCAGCGTGTAATGATGCTGTACGTCGTGTTGCTGAAGAAACACAAGAGCGCATGAGCAAAGTAACTGGCGGTATGCAATTACCACCAGGTATGAAAATGCCATTCTAAGTGATTTTGTATGCAACTATCTCCTAGTTTAACACAGCTAATTGAAGCGCTACGATGCCAGCCGGGCATTGGCCCAAAGTCGGCACAGCGCATTGCTTTTCATTTGCTTGAGCGTGACCGTCAAGGTGGTAAACAACTTGGCCACGCATTAACCAAGGCAATGGATGAAGTAGGGCATTGTCAATCTTGTCGTACTTTTACAGAGCAAGCTGTATGCGATATTTGTTCAAGTGTTAAACGCCAAGATAGTGGTTTATTGTGTGTCGTTGAATCACCAACCGATGTACTCGCTATTGAGCAAACTGGTCAATACCAAGGTCTTTACTTTGTTTTAATGGGTCACTTGTCGCCAATTGATGGCATAGGACCAAAAGAAATTGGCCTTGATATTCTTGAAAGTAAGTTGCAACAAGGTGGTATTAATGAGGTGATCCTAGCGACCAATCCAAGTGTTGAAGGTGAAACCACAGCCCACTACATTGCTGAGCTTTGTCATAAGTATCAGGTCGGTGCATCTCGTATTGCTCACGGTGTCCCTGTTGGTGGTGAGCTCGACTTACTTGATGGTATGACATTGATGCACGCATTTAGCGGACGACGCGCCGTAAACCAAAATTAATACCTGATATGGTATCAAAAGCCTGCTTTATGCAGGCTTTTTTGTGTATAGCCCCCAATTTAGCCGCTAATTTAATTTTTTGCCTTGAAGTTCAAAAAGCCTGCCCCATATAAAGAGTCATAGTGCAGATTAGACACTTTGTTAATTGGAGATTTACACAATGACTGCAGCACAAAAAGAAACATTAGGCTTTCAAACCGAGGTTAAACAGCTGCTTAACCTTATGATTCACTCACTTTACTCTAATAAAGAAATATTTTTACGTGAGCTTGTATCAAACGCGTCAGATGCGGCAGATAAATTACGTTTCCTTGCGCTTTCTAATGGCGATTTATACGAAAACGATGCGGAACTAAAAGTACGTATCAGTGCCGATAAAGAAGCAAACACGGTCACCATTACTGATAACGGTATTGGTATGAGCCGTGAAGATGTGATCAATTCACTAGGTACAATTGCAAAATCAGGCACCGCAGAATTTTTCCAAAACCTAACAGGTGATCAAAGCAAAGATTCACAATTGATTGGTCAATTTGGTGTTGGTTTTTACTCAGCATTTATCGTTGCTGACAAAGTAACAGTGCGTACTCGTAAAGCAGGTGAAAGCCAAGGTATTGAATGGCAATCTGCAGGTGAAGGTGAGTACACATTACAAGAGATTGATAAACCATCACGCGGCACTGAAATCGTTCTTCACCTTCGTGAAGACGAAACAGAGTTTGCTGATGAGTTCCGTCTACGTAGTATCGTAACTAAATACTCAGACCACATTTCTATTCCAGTTGAAATGTATAAAGCAGAAGTACCTGAATCTGAAGGTCCTGACGGCGAGAAAATTCCAGCACAGCCAGGCGAGTGGGAAGGTATTAACCGCGCGACAGCACTATGGACTCGCGATAAGTCAGAAGTAACAGACGAAGAGTACAAAGAGTTTTATAAGCATATTGGTCATGATTGGGAAGAGCCACTTAGTTGGGCACATAACAAGGTTGAAGGTAAAACTGAATACACTAGCTTGTTATACATCCCGAAAAAAGCACCTTTCGATTTATGGAACCGTGAACGTCAATCAGGTTTAAAACTGTATGTGCAACGTGTTTTCATCATGGATGACGCTGAGCAGTTCATGCCAAGCTACTTACGTTTTGTGAAAGGTTTACTTGATTCAAATGATTTACCACTTAACGTGTCGCGTGAAATCTTACAAGACAACAAAGTAACGCAAGCAATCCGTAAAGGTTGTACATCGCGCGTACTTAAAATGCTTGAGCGTATGGCGAAAAACCGCGAAGAAGATTACCAAACGTTCTGGAACGAGTTTGGTCAGGTGTTAAAAGAAGGCCCAGCTGAAGATGCGGCTAACAAAGAAGCCATTGCTAAGCTACTGCGTTTTGCTTCTACACATACTGACGAAAGCACACAAAATGTATCGCTTGATCAATACATTGAGCGTATGAAGCCAGAGCAAGACAAAATCTACTATGTAGTTGCTGATTCATTTGCAGCTGCGAAGAACTCGCCACACTTAGAGATCTTCCGTAAGAAGGGCATCGAAGTATTGCTTCTAAGCGACCGTGTTGATGAGTGGATGATGAGCTACTTAACAGAGTTCAACGAAAAATCATTCCAGTCAATTACCCGTGGTGACTTAGATTTAGGCAACATGGATGACGAAGAAACTAAAAAAGCGCAAGAAGAGTCAGAAAAAGAAGTTGCAGGCCTAGTTGAGCGCATTAAAACGGCACTAGGTGATAACGTTAAAGACGTACGCTTTACACACCGTCTAACTGACTCTCCTGCATGTGTTGTTGCTGATGAGCACGATATGAGCTCACAAATGCAAAAGTTAATGGAATCAGTTGGTCAAACAGTCCCTGAGCAAAAGCCAATTTTTGAGCTAAACCCAGAGCATCAGCTTGTTAAACACTTAAATGTTGAACAAGATGAAGACAAGTTTGCTCAGTGGTCACAAGTGCTTCTAGATCAAGCATTACTTGCTGAGCGCGGTACTTTAAAAGACCCTGCAGGCTTTGTAACTCGTTTGAACAAACTTATGCTAGATTTAAGTAAATAAGCGTTTTAGTAGAATGAGTTGGAAAAGGGAGCAAGGCTCCCTTTTTTATTGCCGCTAATATAGGCAATTGGTATAAGTTACTTGAGGTATAGCCTTAGTTGTGGAAGAATTCAGGCTCTAAAAACAAAACTCCACTGATCGACCATTTTTAAGATTAGTATCACACAGAGGACAATGATATGCGCATTATTCTTTTGGGCGCGCCGGGTGCAGGTAAAGGTACTCAAGCTCAGTTTTTGATGGACAAATACGGTATTCCACAAATTTCTACGGGCGATATGCTGCGTGCAGCAATCAAAGAAGGTACACCACTTGGTCTTGAAGCTAAAAAAGTAATGGATGCAGGTCAATTAGTATCTGACGAAATTATTATCGGTCTAGTTAAAGAGCGCATTGCTAAGCCAGATTGCGAAAAAGGTTTCTTACTAGACGGTTTCCCTCGTACTATTCCTCAAGCAGATGCAATGAAAGAGAATGGCGTGGTAGTTGATCACGTTATCGAATTTGACGTTGCTGATGAAATTATCGTTGAGCGTATGGGCGGCCGTCGCGTACACCCTGGCTCTGGTCGTGTTTATCACGTTGTTTATAATCCACCTAAAGTTGATGGCAAAGATGACATCACAGGTGAAGACCTAATCATTCGTGATGACGACACTGAAGAAACAGTTCGTAAGCGTTTAGGTATTTACCACGACCAAACTAAACCATTAGTTGATTACTACCAAGCTGAAGCGAAAGCAGGCAACACTCAGTACCACAAATTAGACGGTACTCAAGCTGTTGAAGCTGTTAGCCAACAACTTGGTGAGCTTTTAGGTTAATTTACCTTTTAGAATCACAAATAAAAAACCGCCTCTGGGCGGTTTTTTTGTGTCTGTCTCGCTGCAAGTAAAATTGCGCTTTACAGTTTCTTTAATGCCGCAATAGCACTGTCGTAATCAGGCTCTTTTGAAAGGTTATCGACAAGCTGCTTGTAAACGATGTTATGTTCTTTATCGAGCACAAATACGGCGCGGGTTAACAAGCCCATATCTTTGATAATCAAACCGTAGTTCTTACCAAAGTCACGCCATACTGAGTCAGATAAAGTCACTACTTTGTCTATATTCTCCGCTTTACAAAAGCGCTTCTGTGCGAACGGTAAGTCTGCGCTTAAGGTTAGCATCGCCACACTTGGGTATTCTGAAGCTACTTTTTCATTAAAGTGTTTGGTTTGAATACTACATACACCGGTGTCTAAACTTGGCACAACGCTTAAAAGCACGGCTTGGCCTTGATAGTTGTCTAATGTGACGGGGGTAAAGCTGCCGTCTACTACTTTAAAATTAGGCGCTTTTTGACCAACTTCAACACCTTGTCCTAGTAAAGTGACCGGCTTAGACTGGGCAGAAACCTTACCAGCATCTAAACTATTTTCTGATAAATCACCTGCATAACTAAACGTGCATACTGCACCTAATGCAAATATAAGTGGACGTAACATAATAAGATTCCTTCAAATTAACGCATTTAACACCAGTGTATTATACTCATGGGGTGGCTCCAAGGATTAGTACAATTTAAAATTGTAAATAACCAGTAGTTTGATTAACATGTGTTCGTGACCCTATTTTTTATATATAAAAATAAGAATAAAGTTGCTAGGCTAATTTACGCCTAGTTAAAAAGTACGGATTTAGAGAGAGAGTATGTCAACTTCGGTATTAGTTTGTGATGATTCAAAGTTAGCTCGTCGACAATTAGCACGCTCTTTACCCGATGATTGGGATATTAAAGTTGAGTTTGCTGAAGACGGTGTTCACTGTATTGAGCAAATCAAAAAAATTCAGCCTGAAATACTGTTTCTCGATTTAAACATGCCTGAAATGGATGGCTACGAAGTACTTCAAGCTATTCAAGAACAAGACCTTCATGTTCTCACCGTGGTTGTGTCTGGCGATATCCAACCTAACGCTCACCAACGTGTTCTTGAGTTAGGCGCTATCGACTTTATTCAAAAACCTTGCTCTGCAGAAAAGCTTGCTAATATCATCGAGCACCATGGCATTAAAGATAAAGCCATGCGTGAGCGCCTTGCTAATAAGCTAGGTGAGCAAGTTGACCCTGATGTGCGTGACATCTATCAAGAGCTCACAAACGTGGCTATGGGGCAAGCAGGGGACTTATTAGCGCGTCTTCTTAATGTATTCGTAAAGCTTCCTATTCCTAATGTAAATGTATTAGAGGTAAATGAGCTCGATATGGCTTTACGTTCTATTGATGCGAATGCCACTACATCTGGTGTGTGCCAAGGTTTTATCGGTGGTGGTGTATCTGGTGAAGCCTTATTGCTATTAAATGATTCAAGTTTTAAAGAAATTGCGTCACTAATGAATTACGAAGGCGAGCTTAACGATAAAGTTGAGCTTGAGCTGCTGATGGATGTCAGCAACATTCTAATTGGCGCGATTTTATCTGGGCTTTCTAAACAGCTCGATATGCGCTTTAGCCAAGGTCATCCTGTGGTGCTAGGACAGCATTGTGATGTGACCGATTTAGTAAAAGCCAATAAATCTCGCTGGCAACGAACGCTGGCGATTGAGATCAGCTATGGCATCGAAAATCACAACATTAACTGTGATTTGATGTTGCTGTTCACCGAGGACTCATTAAAAACCCTTAAGTACAAAGTAGCTTATTTATTAGAAGACTAAACTATGCCTGCAGCCGATTTTAATATGAATGAACTCCATTGGTTAATGGATATGTTTAATACCGTTGATGTAGGCCTAGTGGTGCTCGATAGAGACTACAAAGTCTGCATCTGGAATGGGTTTATGGAAAACCATTCCGGCTTATTGCCAAGCGCGGTGAAAGATAAAGACCTGTTTGACTTATTTCCATCAATCGATGAAAAGTGGTTTCGCAGTAAATCTGAGTCAGTATTCATTCTAAATAATCGCTCGTTTACTATTTGGGAGCAGCAGCCGTATATTTTTCGTTTTAAAAATTACCGTCCAATTACCGGTAAAGCGGATCATATGTATCAAAATGCCACCTTTATCCCACTGACAACGACCACAGGTGAAGTATCGCATATCTGTATCATTATCTACGATGTAACCGATGAAGCGGTGAATAAAAAAGAGCTAGAAGAAGCCAACAGCAAGCTTGAACAAATGAGCCGTACAGATGCACTGACTAAGCTTACTAATCGTGGTTATTGGGAAGAAAAATTACGCAAAGAATATATGCGCATTGTGCGCAGTGGCGGATGTAGCAGCTTGTTGATGTTTGATATTGACCACTTTAAAAAGGTTAATGATGAGCATGGCCATCGCGGCGGTGATGAGGCATTGCGTCATATTGCAGACTTACTGCGTAAGACGCTGCGTGAAACAGACTTAGCAGGTCGCTATGGCGGTGAAGAGTTTGCGGTAACCTTGCTTGATACTGATCATGAAGGTGCGCATATCTTTGCTGAGCGACTAAGAACACTGATTGAGAACTCATCAATTTACTTTGATGGCAAACAAATTCAACTGACGGTCAGTATTGGTTTTGCGTGCTTCGACGAGAAGTTTGATCGCTACGAAAAGTGGGTTGAAGCAGCCGATAAAGCCTTATATCACTCAAAAGAAAACGGCCGTAACAAGGTCACAGCTTATACAGATTTATAAATAAAGAAGGGGCAAATAAGCCCCTTTTTGATATTTATTTGATTAAGTTTGAGGACTATACCAACCCGCAATAATACTTAATCATTTTGAGGGATTAAACCGGTCGCTACCTGCGTTAAAAATTTCTGATTTAGAACAACTAAATAACGAAATTTTTGCCTTGTTATCAACGAGGTTTCCTTGCCTCAAAATAGACCACTTAATTAAGCGAATTGGTATTAAACCCCAAGTGGCGGTAAAACAAGAATATCTGTTTTAAGTAGCTTCATGACTTTTTCGGCGGTATTACCAATTAAATGACCTTTAATACCTGTATTACCCACCGAACCCATAATCACTAAGTCTGCATTTAATTTAGCTGCAACACTTGGGATCACTTGCTCAACGACACCAGCTTTGATTTTAAGTTTTTCTTTTAAGTCGTGCGCTTCTATTAAGGTACGCTGTGCTACGGGTAGCTTTTCAAAGGCGTTAATCACTTGCTCATCTGAAAATACAATGCCTAAATCACGTAAAAACGGTGATACATGTACGGTATAACAGGCATAAAACTCGCTGTCGTAGTCTTTAGCATAGGCTAAGCCTGCTTTGATAATTGCTTCGTTTAAACAGTATTTAGTCGCCTTCTCACTGCCTAAATCAAGGGCTGCCAGTACATTAGTATTGTTACGCCACTTGTTATCGGCGGCCAAATAAAGTGGCAGTGGGCTAAAGCGAATAAGTTGCCAGTCTAGCTCTGTAAATTGCGTTTCTTCGTCGATGTGGCGAGTTTTAATCACCATTTCATAGTCTGACGTATCAAGCTCATTAGCTAGCCACTGTACTGGGCTTTCATGCCACAGGGTTTGCAAAGTATAGCTATCATCATCTAAATGCTCGCTGATAAGTGGAGCAAGTGCTGCACGGACTTTAGCGAGCTCTTTGTCTTGAATAGCGAGCGCTTCATCAGGTGGAATAGAGAATAAAATGTTATTGGTGTCTTCGTAGCTAAAAGCAACAATATCAATATGCTTCAAGCCTTTGGCTTTTTGCTTTGCATGTAATATAGACGTTTTAGCATCTGCTGTTGAGTCGATGATCACCAGTATTTTTTTATTCATTTTTGGCTACTCTGTTGTGTGTCGGGTATCACTGCTTGGGCATTCACCCAATAATGAAACTTCACCTGTTGCGGTTTCTTGTTCCAGTTTTACCTTAAAGCCCCATAGCCTGTAAAGGTGTTTTAACACTTCATCTTTTGATTTAGCTAACGGAATATTGTTATGCGGCACATAACGCAGAGTAAGTGAACGATCTCCTCTAATATCAACATTATAGACTTGAATATTTGGTTCGTGATTACTTAGATTGTATTGTGCCGACAGGGTTTCACGAACCTGGTGATAGCCCATTTCATCATGAATGGCACCGACATTGAGGGTCGGCTCTTTTTCATGATCAATAATGGTAAACAACTTAAAATCACGAATAATTTTTGGCGATAAAAACTGGCTAATAAAGCTCTCGTCTTTAAAGTTTTGCATTGCAAAGTGCAGGGTTTCTAACCAATCGCTGCCAGCATACTCTGGAAACCATTTCTTGTCTTCTTCTGTTGGGTTTTCACAAATACGGCGAATATCAACCATCATGTTAAAGCCAAGAGCATAGGGGTTGATCCCTGAATAATAATTGCTGTTGTAGGGCGGTTGATACACCACATTGGTGTGACTTTGTAAAAACTCGAGCATAAAGGCATCGGTGAGCTTACCTTCGTCGTACAGGTGGTTCAAAATGGTGTAATGCCAAAACGTAGCCCAGCCCTCATTCATCACTTGAGTTTGTTTTTGTGGGTAAAAATATTGCGAAATTTTACGCACAATTCGAATTATTTCTCGTTGCCATGACTCTAGCAGCGGCGCATTTTTTTCGATGAAGTACAAAATGTTTTCTTGTGGCTCTTCTGGAAAACGGCGCTCACGTTTTTTCGACTCTTGCTGCGAAGTCGGTATCGTGCGCCACAACTCGTTGACTTGCGATTGTAGGTAGTCTTCACGTTCTTGTTGGCGTTTTTGTTCTTCAAAAAGTGAAATACGTTGCGGGCGTTTGTAGCGGTCTACACCATAATTCATTAACGCATGGCATGAATCAATCAGGTTTTCGACCTCGGTAATACCGTATTTCTCTTCGCACTTGGCAATGTAATTTTTGGCAAATAATAAGTAATCGATAATTGAGCTGGCATCAGTCCAGGTTTTGAATAAGTAATTGCCTTTAAAAAATGAGTTGTGACCATAGCAGGCGTGGGCCATTACCAAGGCTTGCATTGGCAGGGTGTTTTCTTCCATTAAATAGGCAATGCAAGGATCTGAGTTAATAACAATTTCATAAGCAAGGCCCATTTGCCCACGCTTATAATTTTGCTCTGTTTGAATGAATTTTTTACCATACGACCAGTGGCTGTAGCCAATCGGCATACCCACACTCGAATAGGCATCCATCATTTGTTCAGCAGTGATCACCTCAATTTGATTCGGGTAGGTATCGAGTTTATAAATTTTCGCTACCCGCTCAATCTCAGTTTGATACTCTGTTAGTAGATCAAATGTCCAATCAGGACCGTCGCTAATACGTTTATCGGCCATACTTTACCTCACTGGCAAGGCTATGCGGCGCCTTGCTGCTGACGATTCTTTTTAAATAATTCACGGAAAATAGGGTAAATGTCCTCAACGCCACGAATGTGTTGCATGGCAAAATTGTCGTGGGTTTGCACTATTGATTGATACTCTCGCCATAAACTTTGATGAGCACGGGCAGTAATTTCGATATAGGCGTAATAGCGCACCGCCTTTAATAGTTTATTACGTAAAATTTCGCCACAGTTTGGCGAATCATCAGCCCAGTTATCACCATCAGAGGCTTGCGCTGCGTAAACATTCCACTCTTCAGGGTTATAGCGCTCGGCGATGATTTCGTTCATCAGTTTTAATGCACTAGATACTATGGTGCCACCCGTTTCTTGAGAATAGAAAAACTCTTGCTCATCGACTTCTTTAGCTTGGGTATGATGACGAATATAGACAACCTCTATATTTTTGTAGCTACGAGTTAAAAATTGATAAAGCAGAATATAAAAGCGTTTTGCCATGTCTTTCGTTGCTTGATCCATCGAGCCAGACACATCCATTAAACAAAACATGACTGCTTTGCTTGTTGGGTGTGGTTGCTTTTCATAATTACGAAAACGTAAGTCGTAATTATCAATAAATGGCACTGCTTTAATGCGGTTTTGCAGCTCCTCAATTTGTCGTTCAAGTAAAGCAATTGCCGCCTTGTCTGGCTGCTCTTCAGCTTGTAGCAGAGCGAGCTGACCCTCAAGCTCAGCAAGGTGACGTTTTTTGCCTGCAGTCATTGCCACTCTTCGAGCAAGCGAGCCTTGCAATGAGCGAACAATATCAATATTACTTGGCATGCCGTCGTTACAAAAACCAGCGCGATGGGTTTTCATCTGCACCAGTTTATCGAGCTGGTTTTGTTGCAGGTTGGGCAGTTCAAGATCTTCGAACAGTAAATCTAAGTATTCATCTTTTGAAATAGAAAATACAAAGTCGTCTTGTCCTTCACCAGAGTCACTGGCTTCACCTTCGCCACTACCACCACCTTGACCGCCTCCTTGCGGGCGCTTGATTTTGTCGCCCGTAGAAAACTGGTCATTGCCTGGGTGGATCTGTTCACGGTCGCCACCACGTCCTTGATGAAAAATAGGCTCACTGATATCACGTTGCGGAATAGAGATACTCTCGCCGCTGGTGGTATCGGTTACACTGCGCTTATTAATGGCATCAGATACCGCTTCTTTAATCTGTTTTTTATAACGCCTGATGAACCGTTGACGATTCAAGGTACTTTTGTTTTTTCCATTCAGGCGTCGGTCAATAAAATGCGCCATAACAACCCCCTTAAAACAAACGTTTTTTACTGCGATTTTCTAACGCGTAAATACCATTCAGAAAGTAAACGTACTTGTTTTTGGGTATAGCCTTTCTCAACCATACGATTGACAAAGTCTTCGTGTTTTTTCTGATCTTCAGCCGAGGTTTTCGCATTGAAGGAAATAACCGGCAGCAGATCTTCAGTATTTGAGAACATTTTCTTCTCAATAACTGTGCGAAGTTTTTCGTAGCTGGTCCAAAGCGGATTCTTGCCTTGGTTGTGGGCACGCGCCCGCAGTACGAAATTAACTATCTCATTACGGAAATCTTTAGGGTTTGAAATACCCGCAGGTTTTTCAATCTTCTCAAGTTCTGCGTTAAGAGCTGCACGGTCAAATAACTGGCCTGTATCTGGGTCACGGTATTCTTGATCTTGGATCCAGAAATCTGCATAAGTGACGTAGCGGTCAAAGATGTTTTGCCCATATTCTGAGTACGATTCTAAATAGGCTGTTTGTAACTCTTTACCGATAAACTCCACATACTGAGGAATGAGGTATCCTTTTAAGTGGCTTAAGTAACGCTCTTCAACATCGGCGGTAAATTGCTCTCGCTCAATTTGCTGTTCAAGAACATAGAATAAGTGCACTGGGTTGGCTGCCACTTCAGTGGTATCGAAGTTAAATACCCGCGATAGGATCTTGAACGCAAAGCGAGTAGAAAGCCCTGTCATGCCCTCATCAACACCCGCGTAATCGCGGTATTCTTGATACGACTTCGCTTTCGGATCGGTGTCTTTTAAGCTTTCGCCGTCATACACCCGCATTTTTGAATAAATACTTGAGTTTTCTGGCTCTTTAATACGCGAAAGGGTGGTAAATTGCGCCAGTGTTTTTAATGTGCCCGGTGCACAAGGCGCATCATGTAATTCACTGTTCTCGAGTAGTTTGTTGTAAATCTTAACTTCTTCAGAAACACGTAAACAATAAGGCACTTTGACGATGTAAACACGGTCTAAAAATGCTTCATTGTTTTTGTTGTTCTTAAATGTTTGCCACTCAGATTCATTTGAGTGAGCTAAAATCATACCATTAAACGGCAGGGCACTAATGCCTTCTGTGCCGTTATAATTGCCTTCTTGCGTAGCTGTAAGCAGTGGATGTAGCACTTTGATTGGCGCTTTAAACATTTCTACAAATTCCATTAAGCCTTGGTTCGCTAAACAAAGTGCACCTGAATAGGCATAGGCATCAGGGTCGTTCTGTGCAAAGTGCTCAAGCTGGCGAATATCTACCTTACCAACTAACGCTGAAATGTCTTGATTGTTTTCATCGCCCGGCTCAGTTTTCGCAATCGCAACTTGATTTAAAATAGATGGGAAGCGCTTAACCACTCTGAATTGGCTAATATCACCATTAAATTCGCTTAAGCGTTTTGCAGCCCACGGTGACATCACTGTTTTTAAATAACGCGGTTTAATGCCATATTCTTTTTCTAAAAGTTCAGCGTCTTCATTTGGGTCAAATAACGCTAAAGGGTGGTCGTTAACAGGCGACCCTTTGATTGAGTAAATAGGTACCTGCTGCATTAAATATTTTAGCTTTTCAGCAATAGATGATTTACCGCCACCTACCGGACCAAGTAAATACAGTACTTGCTTACATTCTTCTAAGCCTTGCGCAGCATGTTTTAAATAAGAGACGATTTGTTCAATGGCATCTTCCATACCATAAAAATCGTGAAATGCAGGGTAGCGTGCGACTACGCGATTTGAAAACAGTCTGCTTAAGCGTGCATCGGTTGATGTGTCTATAATTTCCGGCTCACCGATGGCCATCAATAGCCGTTCAGGTGCGCTGGCATAAGCTGATTTATCCTTCTTACAGATCTCGAGAAATTCCTCAATACTGTATTCTTCTTCTTGCGCTGCTTCGTATCGTGATTGGTAATGCTCAAAAATACTCATAGAGACCTCCGAAAACCCGCTAAAATGACGTGTAATTAGATTAAGAGAAAAGCAAAGGTTATTTAAAGCTTAGTCACGATTTTGAATTTTTGCGCAAGAAAATTAAGAATTTAATTGAAAAAAGCTCATCTTGATTACGCTTTTTGGCTGAGGGCTTGGCTGCGACTTAGAAGGGGCGTGCACTGGCAATAAAAAAGACGCCGAAGCGTCTTTTTTGATTACTGTGTGTAACAGAAGATTAAGCGAAGTTAGCGTTCGCGAAGTCCCAGTTAACTAATGCCCAGAAACCTTTTAGGTAATCTGGACGAACGTTACGGTAATCGATGTAGTAAGCGTGTTCCCAAAGATCCACAGTTAGGATTGGTGTAACACCTTCATCAGTTAATGGCGTTGCAGCATTTGATGTGTTTACGATATCAAGTGTGCCGTCAGCTAGTTTAACTAACCAAGTCCAGCTTGAACCGAAGTTGTTTACTGCTTTGTCGTTTAACGCTTCTTTGAATGCGTCGAAAGAACCCCATTTAGCGTTGATAGCGTCAGCGATTGCGCCAGTAGGCTCGCCACCGCCGTTTGGAGATAGGCTGTTCCAGTAGAACGTGTGGTTCCAGATTTGTGCAGCATTGTTAAATACGCCACCTTCTGAAGAACATACGATTTCTTCTAGAGATTTGTTTTCGAATTCTGTGCCTGGGATCAGACCGTTTAATTTCACAACGTAAGTGTTGTGGTGTTTACCGTGGTGAAACTCTAGAGTCTCTTTTGAAATATGTGGCTCTAATGCATCGATTGCGTATGGTAGTGACGGTAGTTCAAATGCCATTTTTTATCTCCATCTTCTTGGTTGATAGTCCACTCAGTTATAGGTAATAGCAAGGTAAACCGCGCACTTCCCTATACCAAGTGGTATTATAGTGTTACTATAATTGTTGAGTATTTTACTCAAGTTTTAGCAAACAGCAATGCTATTGCTAAAGACTATTTAAAATTGTGGCTACGAATGCCGATTTTAAGTTATATATCTGAGGCCACAGTGAAACTTTTTCAAGGCCAATGTAGTAAGCCAATGTCTTTTTTGAGGTTGTAAATGGAAACCATCGATAAAATTAAACAGCAAATTTCTGAAAATCCTATCCTTCTTTACATGAAAGGATCACCAAAGTTACCTAACTGTGGTTTTTCTTCACAAGCATCACAAGCACTTATGGCGTGTGGTGAGCAGTTTGCTTACGTTGACATTCTACTTAACCCAGATATCCGTGCAGAGTTACCTGCATACGCAAACTGGCCAACATTCCCACAACTATGGGTAGAAGGCGAGCTTATCGGTGGTTGTGACATTATCATCGAAATGTTTCAACGTGGTGAATTACAGCCACTAATCACTGAAACAGCTGCAAAGTACAAAGAAAAAGACGCTGAATAATTATATTTAGTGTAGAAAGAAGCCGCTGATTGCGGCTTTTTTTATATCAAATTTATCAAGCTGGCAGCAAAACATGCACGCTTAACCCACCTTGCTCACGGTTATGTAAGCTTATTTGCCCGTGATGTGCTTCAACTATTTCTCTGCAAAGTGCTAACCCTAAACCACTGCCTGTTGCTTTAGTTGAGTAAAAGGGGATAAGTGCGTTTGCCATTACAGCTTCACTCATGCCTTTGCCTTTATCACTCACAGTGATGTGTGTGCCACTTACTTCTTGTTGCACAGTTAAGCTGATATCTTCGGGGTTTGAACCCGATTCATAGGCATTTTTTAATAGGTTAATAAGTAACTGTTCGAGTTGTGTGTGATCAGCATCAGTTGCCACTCGCTCATCAAGTGAGACCTCAACCTGCCACTGACTTTTTAATTGCTCGATGAGTGTCTGCCAGTTAATCGTCGACAGTTGAGGGGTGGGTAACTTGGCAAATTTACCATAGCCTTGCACAAACTCATTAAGGTGTTTTATGCGGTCTTCAATGGTGGTAAATACCCGTTTTAAACGTGGCTCGTCGACTTCTTTTGTTAATAGTTGCGCGCTATGAAGCATAGACGACATAGGCCCTAGTGAGTTGTTAAGCTCATGGCTAATAATACGAATAACTTTTTTCCAAACCTCTACTTCTTGGCGGCTTAGTTCACGGGTCAGTTGTTTAAAAACATATAGTTGGTGAAACTGATTATTAAGTAATAATCGCCCTGTTGCCATATGCCAAGTTTGTGATTCTTGATCTGCTTTGTCGAGGGTAAATAAACCATCAACGCCTTTGTGAATCGCACGCGTTAATTGCTCGCAGCTTGAATCTAATAAGTTTTCAAGCTTGGCGCCTTCAAGGGCTGATTTAGCATCGAGTAAGCTGCGGGCACTGTGGTTGCTATACACAATAAAGCCTTGGTCGTTAGTCAAAAGCACAGCTTGTGGGGAGCTTTGCAGTACTTTGTCGAGCATCAACTCACGCTGATAAATCCATTGTTTTTCTTGGCGAAGCTGTTTTGCGGTTTGGTTATAAAGCCGGCATAAATCGCCAAGCTCATCGCTGCCATCATAGGCTAATAATGTGGCCAGCTCACCATCTTTAAAATTAAGCAGTCCGGTTTCGAGCGAGTTCATACCATCAATGAGCGGGGCTGATAATTGCGCGGCAAAAAATCCGCTTATCAAGGCACAAGCGAGCAGCGCTAATAGGCTATAAAGTAAGCTTATGCCCGCAAAATAACACACCAACACAAGCGGTAATGCAGATGCTGCAATACACAAAGTTATGATTTTATATCGAAACGAAAAACGCATTAGTACTCAATCTTAAATTTATCAAGCCTGCGATAGAGTGCTTGGCGGCTTAAGCCAAAATGGCGAGCCACTTTAGCAATCACCCCTTTGTACTCACGCATGGCAAGCTCAATCTCTTGTTTGTTAGGCTCAGCTCTTGTTTGTGTTGGGGTGTTTGTTTCAACTTGTAAGCCAAAATCTGCAAGCTCAATCACCCCTGTGGGTTTTAAAACTGCAGCACGTTTACAGGCATTTTCAAGCTCACGAACATTACCCGGCCAGCTATGGGCGAGCAGGGCTTTTTCTGTACTAAGCGACAGTGTGCGCTCAGGTAAAAAGTGTGCGACCAAAGCTAAAATATCATCTGGGCGATGGGCAAGGCTTGGTAAATTTAACTCAATTACATTTAAGCGGTAGTAAAGATCTTCTCGAAATTGACCTGCTTTAATTGCATGGTTTAAATCTTCATTGGTGGCTGAAATCACCCGCACATTCACTTTACGTGTTTGCGTTGAACCTAAACGTTCAAATTCACCGGTTTGTAAAATGCGTAATAATTTCATTTGCCCAGAAAGTGGCAAGTTACCAATTTCGTCTAAAAATAGAGTGCCACCATCGGCCGCTTCAAAACGACCAATACGCTGTTTTGTAATACCGGTATAGGCGCCAGCTTCGGCACCAAATAACTCGGCCTCAATAAGCTCGCTTGGTAAAGCACCGGCATTAACAGTGATAAAGGGTTTATCAGCTAATAATGAATTGGCCTGTATTATGTGTGCAATGCGCTCTTTACCACTGCCGTTGGGGCCTGTGATCAGCACTGAAATATCTGATTTAGCAACTTGAATAGCAAGATTAACAATGTGCTCCATAGCGGTACTTTTATAAACCAAACCCACCAAATCTGCTTGTTGCACGGATGCGTCACGTTCTTGCTGGTGGCGTGTAAAGGTTTCGTTTTGCTGTTTTGCTTTACCCAGCTCGATTAGGTTATTTACACAAGTAAGTAGCTTGGCGTCGTCCCATGGTTTTGGTAAATAATCAGCAGCCCCTGCTTTGACAAGTTCAACGGCAGTAGAAAGCTCTGTCCATGCGGTGATCAAAATAATCGGTAGGTGAGGATTAATGTCTCGTAAGGCATAAAAAAGTTCTTTGCCTTCTTCGCCGGAAGTGGTGTCGGCGGTGAAGTTCATGTCTTGAATAACAAGCGCTATGCGTTGGTATTGTACGGCTTGAATTGCCTCAAACGGGTTACTTGCTGTAACAACATCAAAACCGTGAATTTCGAGTAATAACGACAATGCATCCAAAATGGCTGGGTTATCGTCGACGATCAGTATTTTTTCCATATTATTGTTTTAGTTATTTTCCTAATAAGGGTGCAAGATGAATGCTACACTGTTAATCCAGTGTAGCATAGGTTGGGAGAACTAAATTGTTCGAGTTGCAATGCTCGGTGAGATATTCGCAGCCCGTTTTGCAGGGGCAAGTACCGCTAATAAACTCATAACGAACACTGCCAGCGCTGTAGCAAGTACGTAACTAATATCAAGCTGAGCAATTGAAAAGTGCTGCATCAGTAATTGCCCTAAATACACGGCAGCAATCACACCAATCACCAAGCCAACAACACATATCATGGCGTTTTCAACTAAGAAGTAGCTGATGATGGCAGATTTTCTGGCGCCTAAAGCGCGGCGAGTACCTATTTGTTTAGTGCGCTTACTAATATTGAATAGCGTTAGGCCGAAAATACCCAGGGCCGTCACCAACACTAAAATAGTAATAAGTACAATCAGCATGCGCATCATTAATGTATCTTCTGCCATGTATGACTCTTTATCGTCATCTAAGCCACGAATGCGAGAAATTACACGTTTGTTGTAGTTTTTCAGCATGGCTTCTTCAACACGGTTCATGACTGATTGACGTTGACCAGGCTCTGTTCTAACCACAAAACGTGCATTTGTACCAGGCTTAATAAAAGGCAGCAGTGCTACGTTATCTGGGCGGCTGTCTTTAAGCCATGGGCCCTTCATAAGATCAATTACACCAATTATTTTCATTGGAATATCACCAAAATAGACAGTTTGGCCTAAACCATTGCCGTCAGGGAATAGCTCATCGAGTAGAGTTTTAGTGACAACGGTTACTTTTGAAAGCTCATCATAGTTATCGGTGACAATCACTTCATCTTCGGTGTAGTTACGCCCACCAATGAGTTTTACACCATAGGTATTGATACCATGCTCATCGATAAACATGTATGAAGTACGGGCTGATTTACTCTCTTCAGGTGCTGGTTTTAAGCTAAAATCAGACGAAGAACCACTGCCCGAAAGCGGTGTGTTGCTCGAATAAGCAGCATCGACTACCCCAGGTATTTGACGAAGCATGGCTTCATCAAGCTCATATTGCTGAGACGGTGACACATCTTTGCCAAACATCATGACATTAAAAACGAAAATGTCTTGTTCAGGGTAGCCTGTTTCTTGGCTTAAATAGCTAATCCTGTCTTGAATAATAAACGCCGCATTACTAACAATTGCAGTGGTGATGGCAATTTGGATCAGTAATAAAATAGCGCCAACTTTTGAGCGGCATAAGGCGTGAAAGATAGGTTTAATTTCTAACATGGGTGTCTTCCTTATTGGCTCTTAAGATAAATAGCAGGGTTGGTTTTACATACCAGCCAAGCAGGGTACAGACCCGCAATAATACAGGTGCTTATTGCAATCACCGGTGCGCTGAGCAGCATGGTTAAATCCATAGTGGCTAAGCTTTGGTAGTAGCTATAGCTTTGACGAACGCCTAATAAGCCCACTTGCGCCAAAATAATACCCAAGATGCCACCTAAGAAACCTAACATCGCTACCTCAACAATATGTTGAAAGAATATTTGGCGTTTGCTGGCACCTAATGCACGGCGAACACCAACCTCAGGAGCGCGGCGTAAAAACTTCGCTAGTAATAAACCTAAAATGTTGGCAAGGCATACCGCTAAAAACATAAAGCTTAGGCCAACCAGAATTTCGTTGTCTTCGCTAACGACATTGTTGTACTGCATCCACTCATTTACATCGCGTAAAGTAGCGGTTAATTTTTCGCGGTTAAAACGACCTAGCTTTTGTTGCTCTTGCATATAGGCCATTAAAAAGTCTTGGTAAGCTTGTTTTTCTGCAGGTGTTTTTAGTTCAACCCAAAATTGTAACCACACCATTTCAGAATTGAGCTTGTCGTTAAAGGTATTGGTTTTTTCGTGTTTCCAACCATTGGTATTACCCCAGTTCTCAAGCTGGCGTGCTTTCATTAAGCTAAAGGGTAAAAACAGTTGTTCGGTTTTATTAAATGCACCGTTATTTAGGTCATAGTATTTGGTGGTGATATTCCAATCATCAATCACGCCAATGACTTCGTAACTAGCATCATCGAGGTACACCATTTTGCCTACTGGGTTTTCACCAGCAAAGAGTTTGTCGTTTAATTCTTTATTGATCACTACAACAGGTGCTGCATCGGCTTCTTGTTGCTCGCTCCAAACTCCACCATAAATAAACGATAAGTTGAACATATCGAAAAAGTCTGGGGTGGTAAGGCGAGCTTGACCAATAAATGGTTTAACTTTGTCTGAGTCTAAGTAAACCGAAAAACCCGTTCTAACCATAGTGACACGCTTGCCACCAGCTTTGGCTTGATTAAGGTTAACTGCATCTTGATAAGTTAATTGCAGTGGCATGTTATCGACTGTCCACCACGTACGGCCTTCATCCATGGTTTGTAACTGAACAGAATAAAGGTCGCTACTTTTTTCAGGAATAGGGTCTGCCGACATCATGTGATACACAGATAAACTGGTCATGGTTACGCCAATACCAATGGCAATGGCCAATACCATTAAAAAGCTCACAAGTGGCGTGCGCTTAAAGCTGCGCCAGCTTAAATCTAAATAATGAAGGAACATGGTTACACTCCAGCCGCTTTAAGGTTTTGAGTGCCTTGATACAAGGTGAAGTCAGCTAGTTGGCCATCAACAACTTGGATGTTACGTGGTGCTCTGCGGGCAAGTTCAGGATCATGGGTAACCATGATGATGGTTGCGCCATCACGATTGATTTGCTCAAGTAGCTCCATCACTTGACGCGCCATTAAGCTATCTAAATTACCAGTTGGCTCATCGGCAAGTAAAAAGCGCGGTTCACCAGCAAGGGCTCTGGCAATAGCCACACGTTGTTGTTGACCACCAGAAAGTTGTTGCGGTAAGTGCTTAGCACGTGATGCTAAACCAACTTGCTCTAAGCATTGCTCGATTCGGCGTTTACGCTCAGCAGCTTTGATACCGCGATAACGCAGTGGTACTTCAATATTTTCATAGAGGTTCAAATCTGGGATCAGGTTAAAACCTTGGAAAATAAAACCAATTTTTTGGTTTCGAAGATCTGCACGCTGGTTGTCGTTTAGTTTACCCACGTCAATACCATCTAACATGTATTGGCCTTCGCTAAATGGTTCTAACATACCGGCGATGTTTAAAAATGTGGTTTTACCTGAGCCACTTGGGCCCGTTACGGCGATAAACTCACCTTCTTCAACTTGTAGATTAAAGTCGCGAAGGGCGTGCGTTTGTACCATATCTGTTTGATACACTTTGCTGATGTTGTTCATTGTAAGCATGTTGATTATTCCTTTTATTTGTTAGCGTAAAACCAGTGTGGATGCTTTTTTAAAGCGATCGTAGTTTGAGATAATTAACTTATCGCCAGGCTCTACACCTTCAATTATCTCCACAGCATTGATACTGCTTGCACCGGTTTTTATATCGATTAAATAAGCCATGTCACCATCAACTTTATAAGCATGGGTGCCACCTTGTTGTAAGAAAGCGCCGCGTTTTACTTGCAATACATCGTCGCGATTCTCTAGTAAAATACGTGCGGTTAAGCGTTGGTTTTGGCGAATTCCAGAAATCTCATTGTCAAAGCGTACGCGGGTTGTGACCTCGCGGTTATTCACTTCAGGCGAAATAGCCGATAGGGTGCCTGTGACATGACGAGCACCTAAAGTAAGCTCAACTTGCATACCAAGACCCAGCTCATTGGCGTAGCTTTCTGGTACTTGCAGTTCTGCTTCAAAGTTACTTAAATCGACCAATGTCATTAATGGTTGGCTTTGTGTGACCGCTTCTTTTTGTTGCACTAATAAGTTACCCACAATGCCGCTTACACTCGCGGTAATAGTGAGTTCATTTACTTGTCTGAGTAAGTCATCAACAATTAGTTGCTGACGTGCCAGATCACGCTCTGCTGCTTTTAGCTCAAATGCGAGGGTATCTTTAGCTAAGCTGACTTCTTGCTCGGCGTGCTTATATGAAAGCTTGGCACGGGCTAAGTCATCAACCGCTTTTTCTAAATCTATTTGGCTAATTAAATGTTTTTCGATTGAGATTTTAGCTCGGCGGTTTTCTCTATCTGCAGCATTGAGTTCAACTTGCGCTAAATCGAGCGCTTTAGTCAGACTTAGTTTTTGTCTACGCGCTTCAAGTTGCTTGCGCTGTAATTCGCCTTCTAATCGCGCTAATACTGATTGTTGTTGTTTTAGCTCGTTGGTTAGCTCAGGGCTGGTTACGGTTGCGATCACTTCATTTACTTCAACGCTATCACCGGCTTTTACTTTTAAATCGACAAAGCCGCGTTCAGGGCTGTAAACCTTTGGCGCATTAGCTGCAACGATTTTACCGCTTGCTGCTACATCTCTGGTGAGTGTCTTTTGGCTTACTTCACTAATTTGTAGGCTTGCTGCATCAACCGAAATGCTGCCATCGTTACTGGCAAACAATGCTTGAAAGCCGAGAGCACCAACAAGTATTACACCTGCAGCAATTATTAGTGGCTTTTTAATGGTGTTTTTCTTAGCCACGGTAATATCTTGGGCACTGGTATCCTTAATCATCATAACTCCTTACGATTCTCAAAACACACAATCATGAAGCCAACGGCAAGCATGGTAAGTGGAGAAGCCATAAACAAACTGATAGTGAACATTTTGAAATCCTCAATTTCGCTGATGTCTTATCTATACCAGTAGCGTGCCAGTTTTTAATTTGTTGATTTTTAATGGTTTTATGTTCAGTCAGTGAATTAATGTCTGTCCGCGGACAGAAAAAGTGTCCGCAGCGGACACTTTTAGGTTGTTTATTGTTGACGCAAGGGTAAAGAAACTCAGTCATTGCGACTAAGGTAGCCTGCTCAGATACATAGTTTGTAACTATGCTAAAGCCAAGAGTAAATAATGATGCAGTTAGGCTAGGCGAGACCCCGTAAAAAACTGCATTGATATTCATAAGTTGAATAATTATTCAAAATAAAGTGCAGTTTACGTTAACGTAAAGAAGTGGGTTTTTAGATTGTTTTTTTACAAGTTGTTAAATTTGACACCAGTGTCATAAAAAAATAACGGGTAAAACACGACTAAATGTAAAAAAATAGCATAGAATTTAAAAAGTGCCTTAAGTGAGAAATATTCATGAATATGAATATGTATTCAAAACTCTATTGACTCATGAGGTATTTGGCGATAGTTTTGTTCGTCTGCTAGCACTGTCACAAAAGACTGAACCGCTAGTCGTTGTAGCAAGGGGAGGGGTCTATGTTATACGACTCAAAATTAGAAAAAGATAATTGTGGCTTTGGCTTAATAGCCCAGGTCAATGGTCAGGCGAGTCACCGCTTGATTCGAACAGCAATCACTGGCTTAGATCGCATGGAACACCGTGGTGGTATTTCTGCTGATGGTAAAACAGGTGATGGCTGTGGTTTATTAATGCAAAAACCTGATAGTTTCTTTCGTGCTATTGCCAGCGAACATGATTGGCACCTAGGAAAGAACTACGCCGTAGGCATGGTATTTTTAAATGCCGATCCTGTACTTGCGCAAACAGCTAAAGATGTGTTGAGTGAAGAACTCGAAAAAGAAACCTTGAGCATTCAAGGCTGGCGCGTAGTACCTACCGATGCGTCATGTTTAGGGCCAATTGCAAAAAAACAACTACCAGGCTTTGAACAAATTTTTGTTAGCGCACCAGAAGGCTGGCGTCCAAAAGATTTAGAACGTCGCCTGTATGTAGCGCGTCGTCGTGCTGAAAAGCGTCTCGAAAACGATGAACATTTTTATATTGCCAGTTTATCTGGTTTAGTTACTGTCTATAAAGGCTTAATGATGCCTGTAGACTTACCTAACTTTTATTTGGACTTAGCTGACATTCGCATGACTAGTGCGATTTGTGTATTTCACCAACGTTTCTCTACTAATACACAACCTCGTTGGCCACTGGCGCAACCATTTCGCTATTTAGCGCATAATGGTGAAATTAATACGATTCAAGGTAACCGCCAATGGGCACGTGCCCGGGCGTATAAGTTTGCCTCACCACTTATTCCTGATTTGCAATCAGCAGCACCATTCGTTAACGAAAGCGGCTCTGACTCTTCTAGCTTAGATAATATGCTTGAGTTGTTCTTAGCAGGTGGCATGGATTTATTCCGTGCAATGCGTATGCTTGTGCCGCCAGCATGGCAGAAAAACCGCGCCATGGATGATGACCTACGTGCATTCTATGACTTTAACTCAATGCATATGGAACCATGGGATGGCCCAGCTGGTATTGTAATGTCTGACGGTCGTTTTGCTGCTTGTAACCTTGACCGTAACGGTTTACGCCCAGCGCGCTATGTAATCACTCAAGATGGTTTTATTACCCTTGCCTCAGAAGTAGGTATTTGGGACTACGCGCCAGACGAAGTGGTTGAGAAAGGCCGTGTTGGTCCTGGTGAGTTATTAGTTATTGATACTCATCAAGGTAAAATTTGGCATTCAGATGAGATTGACCAAGACCTTAAGTCACGCCATCCATATAAAGCATGGCTTGAAGCAAACGTTAAGCGTTTAACGCCATTTGAACAGTTATCTGAAAAAGATGCGGGTAACCGTTCTTTTGATGACGAAACACTGCTTAAGTATCAAAAAATGTTTGGCTACACCAACGAAGAGCTTGATAGCGTGATTCGTGTAATGGGTGAAAATGGTCAAGAAGCAACAGGTTCAATGGGCGATGACACGCCATTTGCGGTACTGTCAGAAGGCCATCGGTCACTGTTTGATTACTTCCGACAAAAATTTGCGCAAGTAACCAATCCACCAATTGATCCGCTTCGCGAAAACCATGTTATGTCATTGGCAACCTGTATTGGTAGTGAGCAAAACGTATTTAACGAAACAACCGGCCACGCTAAGCGTTTACAGTTTGATACGCCGATTTTGATGTACGCTGATATGCAACAACTGATCAATGCTGACGATGAGCATTACAGCTACTGTAAAATTGATATCACTTACACACTAGAAGAAGGCTTAGAAAACGCAATCACACGTATTTGTGATGAAGCACAAGAAAAAGCAGCGTCAGGCTGTGTCATGCTTATTTTAAGTGACCGTAACTTTAGTGAAACGCATTTGCCGATCCCGGCTGCGATGGCGGTTGGTTCAATTCAAAAGCGTTTAGTCGATAATAACTTACGTTGTGAATCTAATATCATCATCGAATCGGGCAGTGTCCGTGATGCGCACCAATTTGCGGTATTACTTGGCTTTGGTGCAACGGCAATTTATCCGTACCTTGCTTATGAATCATTAGTTGCAATGAGTGACAAAAAGACCCTGAACAAGAGCTATTGCGAAGTAACGCTTGCTTATCGTAATGCGATTAATAAGGGTTTGTATAAAATTATGTCGAAAATGGGTATCAGTACTGTCGCTTCGTACCGCTGCTCAATGTTATTTGAGGCAGTTGGTTTATCAGATGCGGTTGTAGAAACCTGTTTTAACGGTGTAGCTAGTCGTATCAAAGGGGCCTGTTTCACTGATTTTGATGATGACCAACGTAAACTTCATAAACTGGCATTTAGTAAACGTAAGTTATTAAGTCATGGTGGCTTACTAAAATATGTTCACGGTGGTGAGTACCACGCGTATAACCCAGATGTTATTCAAACACTGCAAAAAGCAGTGCGCTCTGGGGATTATAAAGATTACTTAGCATATGCTGATTTAGTAAATAACCGCCCGATCACCAATTTACGTGACATGCTAGCGGTGAAAATCCCTGATACAGGTGTGAGTGTTGACGACGTAGAACCTGCAACTGAGCTTTACAAACGTTTTGACTCAGCAGCAATGAGTATTGGTGCATTATCGCCAGAAGCACATGAAGCACTCGCGATTGCAATGAACCGCTTAGGTGGTTGTTCAAACTCTGGTGAAGGTGGTGAAGACAAGCTTCGCTACGGTACAGAGAAAAACTCACGTATTAAGCAAGTTGCTTCAGGCCGTTTTGGTGTAACACCACATTACTTACGCAGCGCTGATGTAATTCAGATTAAAGTGGCGCAAGGTGCAAAACCAGGTGAGGGTGGTCAATTACCGGGTGAAAAAGTAACGCCGTATATTGCAAAATTACGTTATTCAGTGCCGGGTGTGACCTTGATTTCACCTCCGCCACATCACGATATTTACTCGATTGAAGATTTAGCCCAGCTTATTTTCGATTTAAAGCAAGTAAACCCAGATGCACTGATCTCGGTGAAACTCGTTTCTGAACCGGGTGTAGGTACTATCGCAACTGGCGTAGCTAAAGCCTATGCCGATTTAATTACCATTGCTGGTTATGATGGTGGCACAGGTGCAAGCCCGCTTACTTCTGTTAAGTATGCAGGTAGCCCTTGGGAGCTTGGTCTTGCTGAAACCCAACAAGCGCTGGTAGAAAATGGTTTACGTCACCGTATTCGTCTGCAAACAGATGGTGGTCTGAAAACAGGTCTAGATATCATTAAGGCGGCTATTTTAGGTGCTGAAAGCTTTGGCTTTGGTACGGGTCCTATGGTGGCTCTTGGTTGTAAATACCTACGTATTTGTCACTTAAACAACTGTGCGACCGGTGTTGCGACGCAAGACGATACGCTGCGCCAAAAGCATTATCATGGCCTGCCAGAAATGGCGATGAACTACTTTAAGTTTATTGCCGAAGAAGCACGCCAAATTATGGCAAGCTTAGGTGTAACTCGTTTAACAGACTTAATTGGTCGTTTAGACTTACTTGAAGCAATTGAAGGCAACACAGAGAAACAAAAGAAAGTAGATCTGTCGTCTGTGATTGCTGTGCCTAACAACCCAACGGGTGAAACACTGTATTGTAGCGTTCCTAATAGCTCGCACTACTTAGGCCAGCTAAATGAAACCTTGCTTGAAAAAGCCAAGCAAGCAATTGACGAAAAATCGGGTATCTCGCTGGTTAACCGTATTTGCAATACAGACCGCTCAGTGGGCGCTATGTTATCGGGCTATATCGCTTCTAAACATGGTAACCAAGGTATGGCTGCAGATCCTGTCTCTATTGAGCTTCATGGTACAGCGGGTCAATCATTTGGTGTGTGGAATGCTGGTGGTCTTGAAATGACCCTCGTTGGTGATGCCAATGACTATGTTGGTAAAGGCATGGCTGGCGGCAAGTTAGTAATTCGCCCGCCACTGGGTTCATCTTTCGAAAGCCACAAAGCGACCATTGCCGGTAATACCTGTTTATATGGTGCAACGGGCGGTAAATTATTTGCAGCAGGCTGTGCCGGTGAGCGTTTTGCAGTGCGTAACTCAGGCGTACAAGCGGTAGTAGAAGGTGTTGGTGACAACGGCTGTGAATATATGACAGGTGGTGTGGTTTGCGTACTTGGCAAAGTAGGTATCAACTTTGGTGCAGGTATGACAGGTGGTTTTGCTTATATTCTTGATGAAGGCAACGACTTTGAAAAACGCATTAACCCAGAGCTTGTTGAAGTAGTTACGTTAGAAGGATTGGCATCGCAACAAGAACATTTACGCGGTCTAATTGCTGAGCATTTAGAGCTTACAGGCTCAAACCGCGCTGAGCAGATTTTAGCTAATTTTGATTTATACATGCCGATGTTTAAATTAGTTAAGCCAAAATCTAGTGATGTAAAAAGTTTACTCGGACACCGAGCGCGCAGCAGCGCAGAGCTTCGTGTTCAGGCTCAGTAAGGGGGTAGTATGAGCGAAAATGTATACCAGTTTATCGATGTGCAACGTGTTGATCCGCGTAAAAAGCCAATTTCAGCACGTAAACAATCTTTCGTAGAAATCTACGAGCCGTTTTCTGAGACACAAGTTAACTCACAGGCGGATCGCTGTTTAGATTGTGGTAACCCGTACTGTGAATGGAAATGCCCAGTACATAACTATATTCCACAATGGTTAAAGCTCATTCGTACTGGCCGTATTTTAGAAGCGGCAGAGCTGTCTCACCGTACAAACAGCTTACCAGAGGTGTGTGGCCGAGTTTGTCCACAAGACCGTTTGTGTGAAGGCTCTTGTACACTTGACGAAGAGTTTGGTGCTGTCACTATCGGTAATATCGAAAAGTACATCACTGACACGGCCTTTAAGATGGGCTGGAAACCAGATATGTCGTATGTGGTTTGGTCTGACAAAAAAGTAGCTATCATTGGTGCAGGCCCTGCGGGCTTAGGTTGTGCAGATATTTTAGTACGTAACGGTGTAAAGCCTGTGGTGTTTGACCGTCATCCAGAAATCGGTGGTCTTCTTACGTTTGGTATTCCTTCATTCAAACTTGAAAAAGAAGTAATGCAAAAGCGTCGTGAAATTTTCACTGAAATGGGTGTTGAGTTTAAGCTAAACACTGAAGTTGGTGTTGACATTACCCTTGATGAAATTTTGGCTGAATATGATGCCGTGTTCTTAGGTGTTGGTACGTATCAAAGTATGCGTGCAGGCCTTGAAAACGAAGATGCGGATGGTGTGTTCGACGCACTACCGTTCTTAATTGGTAACACAAACCGTGTTATGGGCTATGCCGAAGACAAACAAGCTTACCTTGATATGGCGAACGAAAAGGTTGTTGTGTTAGGCGGTGGTGATACAGCAATGGACTGTGTAAGAACCTCTATTCGACAAGGCGCTACACAGGTTACCTGTGCTTATCGTCGTGACGAAGAAAATATGCCTGGCTCAAAGCGCGAAGTTAAAAATGCCCGTGAAGAGGGCGTAGAATTTACCTTTAACGTTCAACCTAAAGGTATTGTGGTTGACGAGCAAGGTAAGGTTGCTGGCGTTAAAATGGTAAAAACGCAACTTGGTGAGCCGGACGAAAATGGTCGTCGTCGCGCTGAAGAGGTCGCTGGTTCTGAGCATGTTATTGAAGCAACCAAAGTGCTCATGGCGTTTGGTTTTAAACCTCATAAAATGGATTGGTTAGAACCTTACGGTGTTGAAATCAATCATTGGGGCGGTATCAATGCACCAGAAAAAGGTGAATTCACACACCAAACAACTAACCCGAAAATCTTTGCCGGTGGCGATATCGTCCGCGGGTCAGACTTAGTGGTAACGGCTATTTTCGAAGGCCGAAATGCCGCTGAAGGGATTATGGATTACTTAGACGTATAATTCTAAGGCACCATTCACCATTTTTAAAAGCAAGCTGCCTAGCTTGCTTTTTTATTGCCTACTTTTTAGCTGTCTTGAGAATCTAATCAAGATTCAGAAAAATAATGAAAAAATAACGCTTATTACCTACAATCTACGAATGAATTTTACAGTTGAACAGAAAAAATTCATTATTTCGTACTAACTCCATATTTGCTCCATATTGTTGCGTTTTAATATTTATCAGAGGCAGAAGCCCATCTGAATATTTGATGCTAACAACATGGATAAAAAGAAAATGTTTTGCGAACACACAAATAACGAGCAGTTAAGCTTTTTTCAGCCAAGTTCAAAATCTGAAAATGATTTACTCAATGAGGTCATGAATAGTGAAGACTTGCACGATATTCTGACAATGGTTTTACTAGATGAGACCTTATCAGACGCCCTTAAAGCGATGGTGAAGCAACAACTAAAAACAATAAAAAAAATATAAAACGGAAATAAAAATGCCGCAGATATTAGTCGTTGAAGACGACTTAGATATTGCAGAACAAGTGCTGTTGTTCTTCAATGCATCTGGCTTTACCACTCACCACATCACTGATGGCAGTGCTGTGGTGTCGTGGGTTAAAGAAAATAGTCCGGATGCAATAATTCTAGATGTAATGTTACCCAATTTAGATGGCGTGGAGTGCATGAAGCAGATCCGCGCTTTTTCTATGGTACCTATTATTATGGTAACCGCTAAAGTCGAAGAGGCTGATAGGTTAAAAGGGTTAGAACATGGTGCTGATGACTATGTCTGTAAACCTTTTAGCGGTGCAGAGCTGGTGATGCGTGTTAAAGCTATTTTAAGGCGCTGCGCGCCGGTATCTAATAGCAATGAAGCTGTTGAAACGGCAGCTACTATTTGTTTAAACGAAGATGCGCTTGAAGTTGAGATTAAAGGCGTGTCTTTGGGTTTAACTAAAGTGGAATTTGACGTATTTAAGCTTTTGTATAAAGCCCCTAAGCGCGTTTTTTCAAGACAGCAGATACTTGATCATATCCAACCCAATAACTTTGATATTACCGACCGCGTAATCGACAGTCATATCAAAAATATTCGCAAAAAACTAAAGAATTTACAGTTCTCTCCTAAGATAGTCGCTTCCGTTTACGGTGCAGGCTATCGCTATGATGAACGTCAAATCGATTGATTTGGCGTTCATCGCTTTCATATCAGTTACACAAAGTACTTTCACCTTTTCGAATAGAATGGCTGAACACATACACTGATAATTCTCTTGCTTGAATATCTTGCCAAATGCGTTTGCTAGGACTAGGGCACAACGCATAATGTAAATATTGACTTAACGCTTCACCTTCAAGGGCTATCGCAGTAGGCGTTTGTACATAGACCTGAATCGCATTAGTTGAGTAGTTAATTTTATTTAAGCGCCACTGGCCCATTAAGAATTGCTTTGCAAAGAACTGGGAGATACGTTGTTTAGCAGCTTCAGATAGTGGAGGGTACTCTATTGGCTTTTCGTAGCTTGCATAATAGAGCCATGCACTTAACAGTATGCTGGCAAGGGCCGCGTAAATTGGCAGTGGCGACTTTTTGGTTTTTTTAACTTTGCTTTGGCGGTGTTTACGCTCAACAGATTTTGCCCATTGAGCGTGCTTTAATGACTCTGACATGGTTCCATTCCACAGTAGTTTATAGTGCTATTTAAGCAATAAAATGTGGTGGAAAAATGGAGAGGCTTATTTATTGCCTAAAGGCAGTAAGATTCTGATACATAAGCCACCTGACTTACCTGGTAACGCGTTAATATTACCTGACATCAACTCGACAAAACTCTGACAAATTGATAACCCTAAACCAGACCCCCCTGATGCGCGGCTACGAGACTCTTCAACACGATATAAACGGTCAAAGAGCTTGCCTATATGAGCTTTACCTACACCCGGAGAAGTATCATCAACTTGAATAAACAGCTCTTGTTTGTTCGCTCTCACCTTTAGGCGAACATGGCCTGGCGTGTCTGTATATAGACACGCATTAGTAAAAATATTGTTGAGGATTTGGTCTATTTTTTGTTTATCTACCGTAATCTCAACATCATCAGCAATAACAATGTCAGTGAAAAATGTGAGCTGATGACTGCAAACATAACGGCGCATATCTTGCTCATATTCAGCAAAAATTTGCGCGGCATTATATTGTTGAAGGTTCAATGTCAGGGTTTTGTTTTCAGCTTGAGATAACTGATACACATCTGAAATTAAGTTATTAAGTTGTGCTATTTTGCCATTAATTTTGCTGTAAGCGAGATCGCGGTTTTCCTGAATATCGAGCTCAAGGGCTTCTATATGCAGCTTCAATACGCTCAATGGTGTGCGTAATTCATGAGAGATATCAGCAAGCATTTTGTCTTTTTCAATCAAGCTATATTGATACAGCTTTGCTTTAAATAGTGCTTTTCGATGCTTAAAGTAATACAGCACTAAGGCAAGCGTACTGAACAATAAAACAATGCCGGCTGATAACAGCCATATCTGTTTTTCTAATCGCTGATTATTCATTTGAGCTGTAGCGAGTTTGTTTTTTTGTATCTCATCATCAATGCGCTGCTGTTGCTCGATTGCTGTTAATTGTGTTTTGTTCTTTTCAACAGCTTGATTTAAATGCTCTTCAAATAAAGACTCGGCCAGTTTATTTTCAAGCTTTAGCTGCTCGGCAGCTAGCTTGTAATCACCAATAAGTTCAGCATAAATTGCGGTATAGCCATGCTGTTTTTGATTCAATAAACGGTTATCAATATCAGTTAACAACTCTTTTGTTCGACTTAAATAAAGACCAATTAGCTCAGAGTTTTTAAGTGCTAAATGCAGTTCAATTAAGTTAAAGTAAGAGTAAATCTTACTTAACGCCGAGCCAGATTCAAGCGCTGCGTTAAGCCCAGACTCTGCACTACTTAATGCCATATGTTGGTTGCCTATTTTCAAATACAGTTGCATTAACGTATGCTTCGCCGTCGCCATATTCTCATAGGCATTGATATCGGCTAAACGGGTATAGGCGTTATTTAATAAGGGAAGAGCCTGCTCTAAATCACCTCGTTTATATACCAGCTTGGCAAGCTGTAAGCTGGTATCAGCAATATTCATTTGGTTTTTGGTTTTAATATCAAACTCGAGTGCTTTTTTATAGAAGTACTCAGATTGCGAGAGGTCATCAAGCCTGTGAGCAAGGTTAGCTAAGTTATAAAAGTTAGTGGCAACTAGTTCAAAATTATCGCTGCTTTCTAATAACGCTTGCGCTTTTACCTGATGATGCATTGATTGCTCAAGATCATTCAGCGTGTCGTATAGTGAACCTAAATTGCTATGGCTTTGTGCTTGTAGGTTTTTGTCTTCAAGTTCGTTTGCAAGCGCTAAGGCTGCCATGTAGTGCTTCTTTGCTTCAATCGTTTTTACTTGGCGACGGTAGTTGATCCCCAACTCTTTTTGGATGTGGTATTGGTCCTTTTTGCTCAGACTTGCAAGCTTTTGTATTGGCGATAACAGTTCAATCGCTTTGCTGTAATGACCTTGTTTACGTAAAAGAGGCGCTTGTGCCATAGCAATTTCGGGGCTTGATGTAGCGTTATTTACATCTTTGTATTGCTCAAGAATAGAGAGAGCTTCACTGAGCTTACCTTGGTTCTCAAGGTCAGTGACTTGATTTAATAGAGAGCTAGGTAGTGAGGTTGCTACACACGAAAAAGACAGTAAACACGTGGCGATAAGTAAAGAGTATTTCATTTGTGGTTTGAACAAGCTTAATGTGTGTTAATACTAACCTGCAAATGTGTGCAAATTATGGAGCTACTAGCTAGCGTTTTATGGCGACCAAATTTCACCTAGTTATATAGGATTGCTATAAATCAGGTGGGACCTGAGTTGTTATTATTTTTCACCTTTTTGTATCATTCTCAAAAATTTCTGATTGTATTCAATTAAATGAAGCCTAGAATTAGTCTGAACATAATTTATACATAACTGGATTAATGATAAATAATTTATTTAACATTTTTACTAATAATAAAGTTTTAATTAATTCTTCAGGCGAAAATAAAATGAAAAAATCTATTTTATCAATATTAATGGTATGCGGAGCTGTTGCTACAGATGTTTCTGCAAATAGCTGCACAGGCGAGCTCTATGGTATTAACTCTGGTCGAGGCCACTTAGGTTTCGTATTTTCACTTGATGAGCAAGCGCAAAGCGCTGCTGTTCATTCAAAAGCTGCTTTTTCATCTGCAGCTATCGCATTTGATAGTACAAGAAACCGACTTTACTACGTAGCAGCCCCGCGACCACTTTCTTATAGACTAGATGTGAGTGAATTTAATTTGTCAGATGATGAATTAAAAGACCTGCCAATCAAAGGCGAAAAGTATAAATATACGCGTCTAGCTTATGTTGATATGGATACAAAGGAGCACACAGTGCTTAGTCGCTCTAATCCAATGACTCGCTTGGCGTATGATCCTAACCGTGATGTTATTTATGGCTCTAAAGGCAGTAAGTTTTATGTTATTTATCCAGATTCTGGCGAGACCCAGTTTGTAGGTAATATGACTGGCTATGGTAATAGCTCAGATATTCTTCGTGGTGATATAGTTGTTAAAAATGGTGAAGTCTATTTAGTTTCTTCAACAAGTATATTTTCGTTAGATTTAGATTCATTGCAGCTTACGAAAAAGTCTGAGCATGGTTTAACAACGGTAACAGGTGCTGCACTTGACCAAAATGGTGAGCTGCTTATTTCACGCGAAGTAATAAACGATCAAGGTAATTACAATATAACTAAGCTTTATAAAGCCTCGATTGAAACAGGTGAAACGTGTGCAATGGGTACTTACCCAATGCGTATTAATGACTTAGCACTTAACACATTAAAGCCGGTTGCATGTTATGCCCAGCCAACCTGTAGTACAGAGGCCGAGCCAATTATTGTTACTAGTATTGATCAAGCTAGGCAAGCTACTTGGGCTGGTTATACGCTTAATGGTTCTTTAATGGAATGGTCTTTAGAAAAATTGATAAGTACAGCAAACTTTGGTGAAAATGGCGTAGTTCGTAAGCCATTATCAATAAATAATGATTTTGCAGAGTCAAATTCAATTACTGAAGAAGCACTCGATAAATATAATACAGATATCTTTTTTATAGGCAGCTTCCGACTAAGCAATTTCACTGATGCAGAACTAAATGAAGCATATAATTGGTCATTAAAGAAAGGTAATGTAGCTATCATTGCTGGTGATGCTGATTACCCAGAAGAAAAAATATACCCAAGATGGGGTTATAAAGTAACAAATGAAGGCTACATTGATGGGCCAAATTTGCCGAATCCTGACGGGCTGAATACCCAAGCTCAGCAAGCTATTTTTGCAGGCCCATTTGGTGGTGTGACTAATTTCTATCAAGCAGGTGGTGCTAGGGGGTATTTTTCTGAGATGCCTACTGGAGCACAAGTTTTGGCTGTAAATCAACAAGGCTTACCAACTATCGTAAAAGACCCTACAACAGGTGATATCATCTTGGCTGATAGTGGCATGTTAACGAATCAGACCAAATCAGAAAATATTACAGAAGGGTCAGGTGTTACAAGTATGGCAGATCGATTACTAATGAATTTGTTTAATTTTGCAAGTGAAATTGAGTAGGTAATTATTTGAAAATCGCGAAGTATTTATCTTCGCGATTTTTTAAATCCTGCGAGCAAGGTTCACCAAGTTATAAAATAGAGTTTTTAGTTAATGTTTATCTTAATTTAATACCGCTTAGTGATAAAGTTTTATTCTTAATGCAGTAAAGCCTGAGTTGTTATTATTTCCCACCTTTTTGTCTAATTATCAAAAGTTTCTGATTGTATTTAATCTACGGAAGCCTAAAATCAACGTGAACATAATTTATACGCAGTTTTATTAATGATTAATAATTTATTTATCATTTTTACTAGTGATAAAGTTTTGATTAATTCTTCAGGTGAAAATACAATGAAAAAATCTATCCTATCTGTATTGATGGTATGCGGATCAGTTGCTGCTGATGCTTCGGCAACTAGCTGTACAGGCGAGCTCTATGGTATTAACTCTGGTCGAGGTCATTTAGGCGTTGTTTTTTCGCTTGATGAACAAGCTCAAACAGCAGCTATTCATTCAAAAGCGAAGTTTTCTTCAGCAGCAATGGCGTTCGATAGTACTCGTAATCGTTTATACTATGTTTCAGCCCCACGAGCTTTAACTTATAAGCTAGATCCGAGCTCTTTGAACTTATCAGATGATGAATTAAAAGACTTACCAATTAAAGGCGAAAAGTATAAATATACTAAACTAGCTTTTGTTGACATGGAAACAGGCGAGCATACAGAAGTTGCTCGAACAAGCCCGATGACTCGATTAGCATATGACCCAAACCGTGATGTTATTTACGGCTCTAAAGGCAGTAAGTTCTATGTTATTTATCCAGATTCTGGTGAAACCCAATTTGTAGGCAATATGACTGGTTACGGAAGTAGCTTAGATATTTTCCGTGGTGATATGGTTGTTAAAAATGGTGAAGTCTATTTAGTGTCTGCAACCAGTATTTTCTCTTTGGACCTTTCTACACTTACGTTATCGAAAAAGTCTGAACATGGCTTAACAACTGTAACGGGTGCAGCACTTGATCAAAATGGTGAGCTCCTTATTTCTCGCGAAGTAATAAACGATCAAGGTAATTACAATATAACTAAGCTTTATAAAGCGTCGATTGAAACGGGGAAAACATGTGCAATGGGTACTTACCCTATGCGTATTAACGATTTGGCACTTAATACATTAAAACCAGTTGCGTGTTATGCCCAGCCAACCTGTAGCACGGGTGCAGAGTCGTTTGTTATCACGAGTATTGATAAACAACGAAAAGCGACTTGGCAAAATTATACAATGAATGCTTATTTATTTGATAAGCCAATAGCAAAACTGACTAGTTCTGCAAACTTTGGTGAAGGTGGAATTGTAAATAAAACACTTTCAATTAATCATGATTTTGCAGCTGCCAATTCTATTACAGAAGCAGCTATTGATTCTTATGATACAGATATCTTTTTTGTAGGAAGCTTTAACGATACAGATTTCACCGATGCTGAACTCTCAGAGCTTTACAATTGGTCAAAAAAATCAGGAAACGTCACTATTATTGCCGCTGATCCGGATATGCCTAATGAAAAAGTGTATGCGAAATGGGGTTATACGGTTACACGTGATGGTTATGTAGATGGTCCAAATACACAAAACCCTGATGGTGTGGGTACTCAAGCTCAACAAGCTATTTTTGCTGGCCCTTTTGGTGGTGTCACAAGTTTTTATCAAGCAGGTGGTGCTAAAGGGTATTTTTCTGAGATGCCTGCAGGTACACAAGTCTTAGCAATTAATCAAGATGGCTTGCCTACGATTGTTATGGACTCAGAAACTGGCGATATTCTTCTATCTGATAACGGTATAGTTAACTCGCAAAATAAAGAAGGTAATTATACTGACGGAACAGCAGTTTCAAGCATGACTGAACGTTTATTTATGAACTTAATTAATTTCGCCAGCGAAATTGAGTAAGCTTAATATATAAATTATTATATAAAAATCGCGAAGTATTTTTGCTTCGCGATTTTTATATTTAACTATGATTTTTTACCAACAGCCTGTGAGGGTGCTTTTCACTCTATTAGTGTGCTGCTTAACAAGTAAATAATTAACACCAACAAGCAATGTATGGCTGATTGCTAATATTATTAACCATGACGAAAAGTCATGTGTTAATTGATTAATTGTTAACATGCTAATTAGCATTAAAACTAACGATGAATTTAACGCAGTTTGTAGCAACTGCTTAAAACGTAAATGTTTCCAGCGACTCCAAACAACCAAAAATAATCCGGCAGTTGGGAGGGCAATTAAAATACATTCAAATATAGTAACGATTAATTGCGCACTTTGATAAGCTGAATCAGTTGTTGCCCCCTGTGAATGACTTGAACTCAGTGCAATCAAGCCAAGCACTAAAGCGGTAAACATATTTTTAATATTCATTTCTAAAATCTAACCAACTTAAACTCTCAACAGTATTAATTATTTACTTATGCATGTGCGCTAATAAGTTCTTTAGCATTCGCTCTTGCCATTTTACTAATGTTGTCGCCAGCAAGTAGTCGGGCAATTTCATCGATACGGCCATCTTTTGACAGTTTATTCATATGCGTAAATGTTTCGCCGTTTGCAATTTCTTTGGCTACAAAAAATTGTTGATGTCCAGAACTTGCAACCTGTGGCAAGTGAGTTACACAAATAACTTGGGTCGATTTACCTAATTGGCGCAATAGCTTGCCGACTGCAGAAGCAGTAGGGCCTGAAATACCCACATCAACTTCATCGAAAATAAGAGTCGGCGTTGTAACACGCTGAGCAATAATTACCTGAATAGCTAAACTAATCCGCGATAACTCACCACCAGAAGCCACTTTAGACAGTGCTTGCATCGGTTGACCCGGGTTGGTCGATACCAAGAACGATACAGTATCAAAACCCATTGCACTTGGTGCTTTATCGCTAGTTTGTTGAATATCAATCGCAAACTTGCCGTTTTCCATCGATAAATTCGCCATGCTATCACTAATTAACTGGTTAAGCGTATCTGCGTAGCTATGACGGCTTTCACTCAACAATTGAGCGGCATGCTTATATTGCTCAAGGGCATCGCTGATTTCGTTTTCAAGTGCAACAAGGCGGTCGCTGTTATAACTAATTGATGCTAATTCTTCTGCGATTGATTGGTGAAACTCAACGAGCTCCTCTGGTTTGATGTGATGTTTACGGGCAAGGTCCATAGCACCGGTTAAACGAGTTTCAACTTCGTCTAAGCGAGCGGGGTCTAAGTCGGTAACATCAACATAACTGCGTATCTCGCGGCTTGCTTCTTCAACTTGAACGGCAGCTTCACTCAGTAGAGATGCTATGCTAGATAAGCTTTCATCGTAGCTTGCTAGCTCTGCAAATTGTTGAGCACTATGCTGCAACAATGAACATGCACTTTGCTCATCGCTTTCGTATAAGAGTTGTAACTCACGCTGACATGATTCTAAGATTGTTTGGCTATGGCTTAGTTTATGATGCTCAGTTTCAATCTCTTCAAACTCACCCGGTTGCAGAGCAAATTCATCAAGTTCGGCTACTTGATACTCAAGTAATTGCTTTTGAGCTGCCTGTTGCTGCTGTTGTTGTTCAAGCTGGTTAAATTCTTTGAGTAATGCTTGGTAAGCTTTGTAGCGCTCTTTAACATCAGTTAATAGCTTATTGTGGCCAGCATAGGCATCAAGCAGATGTAACTGATGTTCAGCTTTTAATAAATGCTGATGGGCGTGTTGTCCATGGATAGAAATTAAATACTGACCTAACTCTTTTAATTGTGCAGCGGTAACTGAGCTGCCATTGATATAGCTTTTGCTACGGCCATTTTTGCAAATAACACGGCGTAGTAAACATTCACCTTCGTTGTTTGAAAGCAAATGTTGCTCTAAAAAGTGTTGGGCAAGAGGGAGTTGGCTTATATCAAACTGTGCACATATTTCTGCACGATCAGTACCAGGGCGAACGGCACCAGCATCTGCACGTTCACCTAAGCATAAAGAGAGGGCATCAATTGCAATTGATTTACCTGCGCCTGTTTCACCTGTAATGGCTGTCATACCACTGTGCCACTCAGTACTTAAATTACTTACAATGGCAAAATTTTTAATTTCTAACCCGATTAACATACTGTTTATCCATCCAGCTAATTAACTGTTAATTTATACAGTGTTTTCGGGTTTTGCAAATTAAATTTTTATGCTTTGCTTAATTCTGACTGCTGAGTTATTTGAGTCGAATCATCTGGCGCTTGTGTGCTCTGGGCTGGCGACTGATCGTCTTGTAAATCGGTGGGGGGCTGATATTTAATTACTTCAATGAGTGATGGTAGGGTTTCTTGGTAAAAGGCTTTGTTGTATTCAATGCCATTATAAGGAAGTTCGGCCATAAAATACTGTAATCTGTCTGCAAGCTGATCAATATGCTCTGGACTCTGTGCTTTACTGGCTTCCATCATGATTGTATTTATAAGTAGATCGCTGATGTACTCAAGATAAACGAGGTTTTCTTCATTGTGGGCTTGCACTACAAAGTAATTGCTAGTGATCATGCTCAAACGCGAGATGTTCTTCGGACGAATGATTTTCCCTTCGCTGAAATCAATTAACTTGTCTTTAAAATCATTATTGATTTCTTTTACTCGTTGATTAAAACGTTTTTTTTCAGCTTCAATAGCCTTACGACGGTTGCTCTCAACCATCCAGTAACAACCTAGCAAGGTGATAAGTAATAACAGAGCAAGAAAAACGATATAGCTCATTTCGCCTTAGAATCCTTAAAAAAGTACAGCATTAAGTTTGATTATTTTGCGCTATTCAATCTGCCTTGGCAATCAATTGAGATAAAAAAGCCGCTTAAAATAAGCGGCTTCCCCAGTTCAACTTTTTCCTTAATACATTGTAGTAAGAGTATTCTTTAGGGTGGATCAAGCGTAGACGCTTATCTGCTTTTTTTATCACCACTTCGTCACCAGGTAATACAGCTAAAACCACATGACTATCGCAGCTCACTTGCAGGCTGTCGGTATTTTCAAGACTAAGCTTTAAGCGTACTTCGTTATCGGCATCAACCACCAGAGGGCGGCTTGATAGAGTATGCGGGAACATAGGCACAAGTGATATCGCGTTTAACTCAGGGGTCAAAATAGGCCCGCCACCAGATAATGAATAAGCAGTTGAGCCGGTCGGTGTTGAGACAATTAAACCGTCTGAGCGTTGCGAGAATACAAAGTCGTTATTAATAAATGCTTCAAACTCAATCATATGAGCCACTTTATCGGCATGAAGTACTGCTTCATTCACTGCCAAGTTTGCACTTTTAAGTTCGGCGTGACGATATACTTCAACTTCAAGCAGGAAGCGCTTTTCTTCGAGGAACTGGCCACTTAGCACTTGTTCAAGGCTAGCTTCGAAACCTTCTGGGTTTAAGTCGGTTAAAAAGCCTAAGTTGCCACGGTTTACACCAATTACGGCAACATCAAAACGCGCTAAAACTCTTGCTGCGCCAAGCATATTGCCATCACCCCCGACGACTATGGCTAAGTCTGCACGTTCACCTAAATCTACCAATTTAACTAGGTTTTCTTGGGGAAGGTCTTCAAGTTGGCGGCCGGTGCGCTGTTCTACTAGCACTTCAAAACCTAAGGCTCGCAAAAATGTGTGCAGGCGAGCAAGTGTGGTAGCTGCCCCGCTGTGATTAGGTTTGCCAATTAAACCTATGGTTTTAAACGGTGAATCCATGTTATTTGCACTTAAACTTTCATATCGCTAGATTACATTAAAAATTAATGCTTTGAAAATAACTTGAAATAAACTTGCTGCGCCCAAATATCCACAGGCAAGTACCAAGATGTATAAATTATGAAATTAAATCCGCGTGACCAACAAATTTTTTCAGCTGTAATGAGCCTTTACTGTAACGGTGAAGGTCAGCCTGTTGCCTCTACCCGTATTGCCAAACAAAAAGGCATGGCGGTATGCTCAGCGACTGTGCGCAATGCAATGGCTCGGCTAGAAAAAGTGGGCTTACTCTATTCACCGCATACTTCAGCTGGCCGCGTACCTACCAATGCTGGGTTTGATTATTGGCTTACTGAGTTTTTTGCTCTGCCTGAAATCGCAACATATTGGCAGCCAGAGCAAGCACAATTAGTTGAGCTCGCCCATGGTTTGAGTCAGCGCTATAAAGTGTGTTGTTGTGTGGGCTTACCTCAAGTCAGCTCACAGCTAGTATTTCGAGTAGAGGTGCTTGATTTTGATGGTAGCAATTGGCTTATTCTACTGATAGATAGAGCAGGGCAAAGCCATAATATTTGTATTAGTAAACCAGCAGATTCATCCGATGCCGTTCGTTACCAGTTTGCAACTTGGCTTAACACTGTATTTAGCCAGCAAACCTTAATGGAAGGCTTATATCGAATGCAGGCAATGGCGGGCACTGCACCACATAATTGCCATGACTCTTTAACACAATGGACTCGGCAATTAAGTCAAAAGCTCGGCTCAGACAACAGCATTGTGGTAGGTGAAAACTACCTTTACCGCCAAGTTGATTGCCAAACCAGTTTAAACATTGGTGTATCGTTTTTAAATTTTGTTGAAGATAAACTCGCATTTAAAAATGGGATATCGGTGTTAAACACAGAGCAATTGCCATTTACCGACTGTAATGAGTTGATGGTGATCAGCGTTCCTTATTTTAATAACCATGAATACCAGAGCCGATTTTGCGTAATTTGTCCAAAATCAGCGCAAATAGAAGCAATCATCCAAGAATTTAAGTTAATCGGCTCATCAGCCTCTTGAATCTTTTAATTCAATCCCCATAATTACCGCAGTTGTAAAGAATTGGAGCATGTAAGCTATGTCTGAGCAGACAAAATCACCAGAGCAAGAAGTTGAACTAAACGAAGAATTTGAACAAATGCAAGCTGAAGTAGAAGCTGCAGAAAAAGCGGCTGAACAAGTTGACGGCGAAGAAATGAGCCCTGAAGCTGAAATCGCACTACTACACAGCGAATTAGAAGCGGCTAAACAAACGATCAACGATCAAAAAGACAGTGTTGTTCGTGCTGCTGCAGATGTTGAGAACATGCGTCGTCGTGCCGCTCAAGATGTAGAAAAAGCGCATAAGTTTGCACTTGAAAAGTTTGCTAACGAATTACTACCTGTTATCGATAACCTAGAGCGTGCGATTGAGTTTTCTGATAAAGAAAATGAGCAGCTTAAGCCTGTGCTTGAAGGTATCGAAATGACTGTTAAGAGCTTTAATGATGCGGTATCAAAATTCGGTGTTGAAATTGTTAACCCACAGGGTGAACAATTTAACCCTGAATTCCATCAAGCAATGTCAATTCAGCCAAGCAATGATGTAGCGCCTAATACTGTTCTTGCAGTAATGCAGAAAGGTTATACATTAAATGGCCGTTTATTACGCCCTGCAATGGTTATGGTATCAAAAGAAGCTGAATAAGTTTTAAAGAGATATAAAAAATGCCTGTTAATTACAGGCATTTTTTTTACCAATTATGTTAAGTATTTAACTCGTTTGGTATCGTTTCCGATGCCAAAGCTGCACGAGTAAGATAAGTATGAGTGCACTGAACATCATCGCAGAAAATGGAATGGCACTTTGTGGTTGAACAAAAGCAAGGATAGGCCCAACTAAAGCGCCACTGCCGAATCTCAGGGTACCAATAACAGCTGTTGCAGTCCCTGACTTTTCCTCAAATTGCATAAGTATTAATGAGTCTGCATTACTGGCGACAATACCCAAGCTCATCATCAATGGTGCGATGGTGGCAACGATAAAATACAGCGATAAATGCATCACACTGAATAACAACAATGCCCCACCAGACACAAAGCCAATACCTAGCCCAATAAATAACAGTTTACGAGAACCTAAGCGCGGCACTAAACGTGTATTCATAAAGTTACCGAACATTAAAGCCAGCACGTTAAAGGCGAATAACACACCGAACAATTGCTCATCTACTTTGAAGAAATCGAGATATACATAAGGTACCGATGTTAAAAAGCAAAAGAATGCGAATGAGGCAAACATTGAACTGGCAATATCGGCAAGGGCACTCCGACGGGAAAATACCGTTTTATAACTATTAAAGAACAGTGCCAAGCCACGTTGCTGACTTTTAAAGATTGGAATATCGATTAAATGAATTTGCACCAAAGCTAAAATGGCAAAACTGTAAGCAGCTAATGCGATGAAAATAACCTGCCATGTTGAAACTCCCATGATCAATGAGCCTAGAGTAGGGGCAATTAAGGGGGCAACCATCATGATCATCGATACATAAGACATGCCTTTGGCGGTGTTCTCTCGGTAAATATGGCGAATAATACCCGGCACTACGACTGTCGCAGCGGCACCTGTGAATGCTTGCACGGCTCTTAAAGACCAAAATAATTCGATGTTAGTACAAAATGCCAGTGCTAATGAGCTGATGCCAAATAGCGCTAAACCCACCTTTGCGAGTAATCGCCTACCAAGTTCATCGGCTATCGGGCCAAAAAACAACATACCCAAGGCATAACCCGCCAAATAAATACTGAGTGATATTTGTACATTTGGCATGGTAGTTTGCAAGTCGTTGGCAATCACCAACATTGCCGGTAAATATAAATCAATTGCTAAAGGCGTAATCGCGACAATACTTGCCAGTAAAGGTAATAAAATGCGTTTATTTAAAGTCTCAGGGGAAGGCATTGTTTACTCATTCATCAAACATTAGGTCACTATTGTAGCAGTGTGAGTCACTGTGGTGAACTTAGTTTGCCTGCTAAGTAAAAGAATTAACTAAATGATAACAACAGAGCGGGTGATTGTTCATTTTCATATAAAATTAAGCAATGCTTTGCTATATTAGCCACAATTGCACTAAGTATTTGAAGGACTAGTATGAAAAAGTTAATCATGGCAGTGTTAGCCTCCGCTGTTTTAGCTGGCTGTAAAACCTCTCCAACAGGGCGTACACAAATCGCGCTTTATTCAGACCAACAAATGAGCCAAATGGGTCAAGCAAGCTTTGCTGAAATGAAAAAAACACAGCCTGTTAATACCGACCCTGGCGTCAATGCTTATGTGAAATGTATTGCCGATGATGTTATTGCCGTTTTACCTAATGAGTATGCAAAGCAGTCTTGGGAAGTTGTTGTGTTTGAAGAAGACTCAGCAAACGCATTTGCATTACCGGGGGGTTATATTGGCGTTCATACAGGTTTATTAAAAGTTGCTGTAAATCAAGATCAGTTGGCAACGGTACTAGGTCACGAAGTTGCACACGTTATTGCTGAGCACTCTAATGAGCGTGTATCACAAAACGCACTGTTACAAACAGGTCTGCAAGTTGGTGGTGCAGCGCTTGATATGGGTAATGTGCAATATCGCGGCGAAATTATGCAAGCCTTAGGCTTAGGCGCGCAGTATGGTGTTGTTTTACCATTTAGCCGCTCACATGAATCAGAAGCAGATATTGTTGGCTTAGATTTAATGGCAAAAGCAGGGTTTAACCCAGAGCAATCAGTGTCGCTTTGGCAAAATATGAGTGCAGCTGGTAGTAGCGGTACACCTGAGTTCATGTCGACTCACCCAGCACCGGGTAACCGCATCAAAGAGCTTCAAAAGCACATGTCGGATGCATTAAAATCCCAGCAAGCTGCCAAAGCAAAAGGCAAAACCCCACAGTGTAAACTGTAAACCTACACTACTGATTACGCTTTTAAAAAGGCTAAAAACTATTTTTAGCCTTTTTAAATTAAACCAAATAGGTTATCAAGGATGAAACGAATAACTTTATTGGCTATCGCTGCTATGCTAGCTATGGCTACCACTTACTATGTATTGAAAACTGAGAAGGATGTAGCTAATAAATCCAAAAAAGCTGTTAATACATCGACAGTTATACGTTCTTTACCACAAAACTCCGAAAAGCCTCAAAGCACCACATTAAAAAAAACTTATACTAAACGCTCGTTTCCAACAAATACACCTGATCAACAGCAGTGTATAGATTTAAGGAGCAAACAAAATCGTCTCCAAAATGACTATTATGATGATATTGAGCTAGTCGCATCAAACGCCTTTAAAAATGGCTACACTGCAGAGCAAGTAGCAAATGCGATATGGTCTACTTCAAGTTGGTCGCCGGCACAAGTTTGGTATAAGAAAGCAATAATACATGAAGCTGTAACAAAGCTAATGCCTAGTATAAAATTACTTCCAAATAACCAGCAATTCCTAGATCAATATACTTTCGTCAATAAAGAAAATTCACCTATAAAAAAAGTAGTTGATTATTCCGAGTCATTAGATGAAATTTGGCAAGGATTACCTTCTAAGGCGCTTACTTTAAAAGCTACATCCACGAATACTTCACCTGTTGAAGTTGTTAATGAGATTGAACGAATTTTTTCACAGTTCCCTTATGACATACTCAATAATAGACATATTTCTCCATTACAATCCGTTTTAAGCCATTTAGTCACAAAAAAAAGAATTCCAGCAGCAATTATGTTGTTACAACAATACCCGGGTTTGGCATTTTCAGAGGTTATTTTTGATAATGAAGCTGCAACTTCGCTTCTTAGTATTATTGGTAATGAAGGCTATGAAATTGACGATCCGCAAACTTACCGACATTTTTTGGAGTTGTCTGGGGTTACTGAAAAAGATATTTACTATCAGGATATTAGTCATCCGCTTTTTAATAATAAAGAGATTAAAATAGCGGTGAAAAAATTAAGTGATAAAGGTATTAATGTTAACTTAATCTCAGCAACTGATTTGGCAAAGCCAGAACCTATATTGCAATTAAATATTAAAGCAGATGAATTGACAGAAGCTGAAGCACGTAGTTTAGATAAATGCAATGCAACAAAGCAGTGGCTTGAAGAACGTCAATTCAGCTTAGATGATCTAGATATCTATACAAGAGATTCATTTACTGACTTGGTAAGATCATCACCTGAATTTAGCTTTTGTGAACGTAACCGGCAGCCAGAAAATTTGCCAACTATAAAAAGCCAGTTTACTCGCACAAATCAGTTGATCAACCAAACGGTAGCTAATCAAGGTATCTCAATTGAAGAGCTTGATTTAATGACTTTAGAATTACCTGAATTACTACCTGAAACTAATTCAGTGTTGGGGGTCATCCTAGCTCGTGATTATTTAAAGGCAACTTCATTAAGTAAGCAGGAAATTATAACGAAGCTTAGTAATGCCGGGTTTAAACCGTCAGATGGTGACTTGGCATTGTTTTCGGGGTTAGCTAAATTAAAAGGGTATACCATTTGGCTTGATAGTATACCTTTTGAAAAGCCAGAGTATGTTAAAGGGATTTTAAATGAATTTGCCAGTAATGGAATATTTGAACCATTTTCCAAACTTAGCAGTGCTTACCCAGAAGTTGAATTTGACCGAGATACAGAGCTAGACCCGTTTTATTTTTTTATAAAAAACTATTCAAATATGTCATTATTCTTTGGTGATATTAGTGCCCAAGAAAAGAAAGACAATACAGCATTTATAAACTATTTTAAGAGCCAAGGTGTGGAAGTTAAACCTCAGCACATGCGGGCAGTATTTGAACGGAAAAAATCTGAGCCAGACGCATATGATGCACTGACCAAGCATTTTCCGCAGCTAAAAGTCGAAATTTTAGATGACTACTTTTCGTTAGACTGCCTATAAAATTTGTATTACTAAAAATTTATTTACGAATACTAAACTGCGAAATAATTAGCTATTTCGCAGTTTTTTAGACTGTTTAAAACGTCCACTCAACGTGAAGTTGTGGTACTGACTCAGTTGTGTCTGTACCTAGCTTGTTGTGCCAGTATTGCCACTCAAGGCCTAGCAGTAAGGTGTTTTCCTTCATGCTCATTGCATGACCTAAATCCCACGTAATGATTGGCTGCGCTAAAATCCACGCTTTAACGTCTTCGCCAAATTCATTTTCACGCTCAGCAATGTATTCTACGTGGCCCGTTACGTTGAACTTTTGTGAGCCAATAGTAAATGGGTAGCCCCAAGCAACATCAATCATCCAGCTGTTTGTTTCAGTTGGTGCACCACCGCGTGCTACGCCTTCACTGTCATCGATGTAAGCGGTAAATAAAGTAGATAAAAAGCTAAAGCCCGGTGCTTGCCAGCTAAGCTTTACACCTGGTAAATACTTAAGAACTTTAGAGTCGCCTGCGGCATTAAAACCTGCCGTTAAACCTACATCAGCAATTGCGCCGTATGAAAAATCACTGCCAGAGATTTTTGATAAGCTAAATGTTGAATACCACTCGCCGTAAAAGTCTTTATCTTGATAGCCATCTTGACGGTCGTCATTGCTGTAATCAATAAAAAAGAAGTTGTCGCCATAGTCATAACCAGACGCATGCTGTAGTGATACAACCGTGGTATTTGACTTAGTTAATGAAAACGGGTTTTTGTGTTCACCGTTATTAACGTGTAATTGCGTAGAGCTCCAATTAGCGGCATAGCTCGAAGTACTTACTGCACAAAGCGCAGCAACAGAAAGGATCTTTTTCAAGTTCATATCTCAATATTGATGGTGTAAAGGGGGATACAAAGGTTGGATTATAGCAGATACGCCCATATTTGGGCGTATCTTGAGAAAAATTATTTAACTTATGCTTTATTTCGGCGTAAGCAAATTACTGCAACGGCAGTAAAGGCAAGAATAAAGCAGTAGTAAGAAGAGGTAGAGACTTCCCATGGGCTAATTTTGAAGGTTGCGCCGAGTAGAAGTGCTTGTGCGCCATACGGCAATGAGCCTTGCGTTACACAAGCAAAAATATCAAGTAAGCTTGCTGAACGCTTTCCTGTAATTTCACCATCATCTGCTAATTTTTTAGCAATTGGGCCTGCAACAATAATAGACACGGTATTATTGGCAATACATAAGTTACTAGTCATAACCAGTGCCGCAATACCTAATTGATCAGCTACTTTACGGTGCCATTTTGCAATGATTTTTGTAATTGCTTGAATTTTGTTAGCAATATAATCAAGACCACCATTAATACGGATAAACTCTGAAAGGCCGCCAATAAACATCGATAGCAAGAAAATCTCCTGCATATCAGTAAAGCCTTTATAAACATCTTTTACAAAGCTTGCACCTTCATAGCTGCCAGTAAAGCCCATAAGTGCAGCGAATATTATACCGCTAAACAGCACCACGAATACGTTAAAGCCCATTACCGCTAGCACTAAGATAAAGGCATAAGGTAACACTAATAAAATATCGAAGTCTTGTGTCTCTACAGCTTCTGCAGCAGGCGTTAAGAAGAATAACAAGCCGATAGTTAATGCCGCAGCAGGTAAGGCGATTTTTAAGTTCTCACGGAATTTATCTTTCATTTCACAGCCCTGCGTGCGGGTTGCAGCAATAGTTGTGTCAGAGATGATTGATAAGTTATCACCAAACATGGCACCCGATACAATCGTGCCTGCCATCAGTGATGGATCTATGCCTGTTTTTTGAGCGACAGCATAAGCAATCGGGCCAATCGCACCGATAGTACCCATTGAAGTACCCATTGCAGTTGACACTACCGCAGCAATTAGAAATAACCCTGGTAGTAATAAAGCGGGCGGAATAAGTGATAAACCCGCATTAACAACGGCATCAACACCACCGGTTGCACCAGCAACCGCAGAAAACGCACCGGCAAGCAGATAAATCAAACACATAGTGATGATGTTGCTATGGCCCGCACCTTTAATAAAGGTTTCAACACTGTGGTTGATGGTATTTTTGTTTAAGATAAACGCCAGCATGATGGCAGGTAAAATTGCCACAGGGGCAGGCAATTGATAGAAGGCGTAATCGACACCTTGAGACTGTAAGTATAAGCCAGCGCCTAAAAATAAGCCGACAAACACCAAAAGCGGCAGCAAAGAAAGTTTTGCTTTTGTTTTATTAAATGATGGCTGCATCATATTCCTCGTTAGATAACCAATAACACAGCCAAACACTTCTTTTAGCTGTATTTAGTTGTGTCTAAAAGACAACAACAGCGCCCGCAAGCCAAAGACCAAATCGGCGCAAAGGAAGAAGTTTAAATGTATAGATGGCTAAATGCAAAGACTATCTGTTATTATTGTTGTTCTATTAATAAATCTAAAATTAGCTCTGTATTTTTTATAAGCTAACCTGACTATTACATGAGTTTTCGATAAAATCCAGCCAGCTAAGAAGAATAGATAAGGTAACTATATGAACCGCATAGGTGTATTTGGCGCAAACGGCCGCATGGGGCTTGCACTTTTAGAAGCTGTCTCAAAAAAAGATGACGCAACATTAACGGGCGCGTACGTACGCGAGAATTCGCCACTTTTAGATATAGCGGTTAATCAATTAAACAGCGCTGCATCAGCAGCTATAACATTTAGTAAAGAAACCGACATAAAAGATGCTGATGTATTGATTGATTTCACCTTACCAGCAGGAATGCGCAACCACCTAAAAACAGCGGTCGAAAAAAATATCGCCATGGTAATTGGTACTACGGGCCTTAACCAAGATGATCTTGATGCGCTTAATGATGCGGCGAAACACATTCCGATTGTTTTTGCCCGCAACTATAGCGTAGGTGTGAATTTACTGCTTAACTTAGTGCAGACTGCGGCTGTGAAGTTTGGCGATGATATGGATATCGAAATATTTGAAGCTCATCATCGTCATAAAATCGATGCACCATCAGGAACTGCATTGGCAATTGGTGAGGCAATTGCCGAGGCAAAAGGTTGGCAGCATGATGAAGTCGCGCGTTTTGATAGAAGCAATGACGAACACGCAAAATCACAAAATGAAATCGGTTATTCAGTCATGAGAGGCGGAGATATAGTAGGTGAACACACCGCATATTTCGCAACTTCTGGCGAAAGGCTAGAATTAACTCATAAAGCAAGTTCAAGAATGACCTTCGCATTAGGTGCTGTAAGAGCTGCGGGCTGGTTGAAAAATAAACCAGCAGGACTTTATGACATGCAAGATGTGCTTGACTTGAAGTAGTTTAGTTTCTTTTTTGGCAGTTTCAGTGAATTTTTAGTTAATAACGCTTATTTTTACTATTTTATTAATTAAGGTTAGATCTGAAAGTTAATTTACTGTAGAATAGCGCCAATTTGCCAAAAATTCATAAATGCGTGTTTCCAATCGCTATAAACGGGCAGTAGAGCAAATGACTTTACTCCCGTTTTTTACTGTTAGGAGGTTAACTTGACTAAATCCGCTCTGTTAGTCCTAGAAGACGGCACAGTGTTTCGCGGTACTGCAATCGGCGCTGACGGCATGTCAGTCGGTGAAGTAGTATTCAATACGTCTATGACTGGTTATCAAGAAATTTTGACTGACCCTTCATACGCGGAACAAATCGTAACTTTGACGTACCCACATATCGGTAATACGGGTACTAACAGCGAAGACGAAGAAGCGGGTCAAATCTGGGCTAAAGGCCTAGTGATCCGTGATTTGCCACTGCTAGCAAGTAATTTCCGTAACGAGCAATCGTTAAGTGATTACTTAAAAGAACGCAATATCTTAGGTATTGCTGACATCGACACTCGTAAATTAACACGTATCTTACGTGATAAAGGCGCTCAAAATGGTTGTATCATTGCAGGCGACGAGTTAGATGAGAATAAAGCGCTTGAAGCTGCGCAAGCCTTCCCAGGCTTAAAAGGCATGGATTTAGCAAAAGTTGTCTCAACCAAGGAAAATTTTGAGTGGCGCGAATCAAGCTGGACGTTAGGTTCAGGCTTTAAAACGCTAGAAGCAGCAGACGAGAAGTTCCACGTTGTTGCTTATGACTTCGGTGTTAAACGTAATATCTTACGTATGTTAGTTGACCGCGGTTGTAAATTAACTGTTGTTCCTGCACAAACATCTGCAGAAGACGTACTGGCATTAAACCCAGACGGTATCTTCTTATCAAATGGCCCAGGCGACCCTGAGCCGTGTACATACGCGATTGAAGCAATTAAAACTTTCCTAGAAACAGACACGCCAATTTTTGGTATCTGTTTAGGTCACCAATTACTTGCACTTGCTTCAGGTGCACAAACGGTGAAAATGAAGTTTGGTCACCACGGTGGTAACCACCCAGTTAAAGACCTTGACCGCAATGTTGTAATGATCACAGCGCAAAACCACGGTTTCGCAGCTGACGAAGCAACATTACCAGCGAATTTACGTGCAACTCACGTATCATTATTCGATGGCACGCTACAAGGTATTCACCGCACAGATAAGCCTGCATTTAGCTTCCAAGGTCACCCTGAAGCAAGCCCAGGCCCACATGATGCGGCGCCATTATTTGACCACTTCATCGATTTGATGCAAGCACGTTCTAACTAATTTAACCGGAGTAACAATGCCAAAACGTACCGACATAAAAAGCATTCTTATCTTAGGCGCAGGCCCGATCGTAATCGGTCAAGCTTGTGAATTTGACTACTCTGGTGCACAAGCGTGTAAAGCACTACGAGAAGAAGGCTTTCGAGTAATTCTTGTAAACTCGAACCCTGCAACTATCATGACTGACCCTGAAATGGCGGATGCGACGTACATCGAACCAATTCACTGGGAAGTGGTAGAGAAAATCATTGAAAAAGAAAAGCCAGATGCAGTACTGCCTACTATGGGTGGTCAAACAGCATTAAACTGTGCGCTTGATTTAGATAAGCACGGCGTACTGGCAAAACACGGTGTTGAGCTAATCGGTGCAACTGCTGATGCAATCGATAAAGCTGAAAACCGTGAGCGTTTTGACGTAGCAATGAAGAACATTGGTCTTGAGTGTCCGCGTGCAGAAATCGCTCACTCAATGGAAGAAGCACACGATGTACTTAGCCGCATCGGTTTCCCATGTATCATTCGTCCATCATTCACTATGGGTGGTACCGGTGGTGGTGTTGCATACAACCAAGAAGAATTTGATGAAATTTGTGAGCGTGGTTTAGATTTATCACCAACAAATGAACTTTTAATCGATGAATCATTAATCGGTTGGAAAGAGTACGAAATGGAAGTTGTTCGTGACAAAAACGACAACTGTATCATCGTATGTTCTATCGAAAACTTTGATCCTATGGGTGTTCACACAGGTGACTCAATCACGGTTGCACCAGCGCAAACACTAACTGATAAAGAATACCAAATCATGCGTAATGCATCGATGGCGGTACTTCGTGAAATCGGTGTTGAAACAGGTGGTTCAAACGTACAGTTTGGTGTGAATCCAGTTGATGGCCGTATGGTTATCATCGAGATGAACCCTCGTGTATCTCGTTCGTCTGCACTCGCATCAAAAGCAACGGGCTTCCCAATTGCGAAAATCGCAGCAAAACTAGCTGTAGGTTACACGCTTGATGAGCTACAAAACGACATCACTGGCGGTAAAACACCAGCGTCTTTCGAGCCGTCAATCGACTACGTTGTTACTAAGATCCCACGTTTTAACTTCGAAAAATTCGCAGGTTCAAACGACCGCCTAACAACACAGATGAAATCTGTGGGTGAAGTTATGGCAATTGGTCGTAACCAACAAGAGTCACTGCATAAAGCATTACGTGGCCTTGAAGTAGGCGCAACGGGCTTCAACCCAATTGTTGCCCTTGATGATCCGAAAGCGAAAGAAAAAATCATCCGTGAATTACGTGAGCCAGGTGCTGAGCGTATTTGGTATGTAGCAGATGCAATGCGTCACGGAATGAGCGTAGAAGAAGTTTTCGAACTAACTAAGATTGACCCTTGGTACCTAGTACAAATCGAAGACATCTTAAAAGACGAAGCAACAATCAGCGAAGTTGGTATGGCTGGTTTAAATGCTGAGTTCTTACGTAAGCTTAAGCGTAAAGGTTTCGCTGATGCGCGTATCGCAGAAATTGCCGGTGTCTCTGAAGCAGAAATTCGTAAGAAGCGTCACCAGTTAGATATCGTGCCTGTTTACAAGCGCGTTGATACCTGTGCTGCCGAATTTAGCTCAGACACAGCTTACATGTACTCAACTTATGATGAAGAGTGTGAAGCGAACCCATCTGACAAAGATAAAATCATGGTAATCGGTGGTGGCCCTAACCGTATCGGTCAAGGTATTGAATTCGATTACTGCTGTGTTCACGCAGCATTAGCTTTACGTGAAGACGGCTACGAAACAATCATGGTTAACTGTAACCCTGAAACTGTTTCAACTGACTACGATACATCTGATCGTTTATTCTTCGAGCCAATCACGCTAGAAGATGTACTAGAAATCGTACGCGTTGAAAAGCCAAAAGGTGTTATCGTTCAGTACGGTGGTCAAACACCACTGAAACTTGCTCGTGAACTTGAAGCGAATGGTGTGCCAGTTATTGGTACTTCACCTGATGCAATCGACCGTGCAGAAGACCGTGAGCGTTTCCAACAACTTGTTGAGCGTCTAAACCTTCTTCAGCCAGAGAATGCAACAGTAACTTCAATGGAAGAAGCGATTGTTAAGTCTGCTGAAATTGGCTTCCCACTGGTTGTACGTCCTTCGTACGTACTAGGTGGTCGCGCGATGGAAGTGGTTTATGATGAAGACGATTTACGTCGTTACATGACTGAAGCAGTATCAGCGTCAAATGAAGCGCCTGTACTACTTGACCACTTCTTAGATAACGCAATCGAAGTTGACGTTGATGCTATCTGTGACGGTGAGCAAGTAATCATCGGTGGTATCATGGAGCACATTGAGCAAGCAGGTGTTCACTCAGGTGACTCAGCGTGTTCATTACCAGCTCACTCACTAACTGCTGAAGTACAAGACGTAATGCGTAAGCAAGTGACAGATATGGCACTAGAGCTTGGCGTAGTAGGTCTAATGAATACACAGTTTGCTGTGAAAGACGGTAAAGTTTACTTAATCGAAGTCAACCCACGTGCTGCGCGTACAGTACCGTTTGTTTCTAAAGCGACAGGTATCGCACTTGCTAAAGTAGCGGCACGTTGTATGGCGGGTCAGTCGCTAGCAAGCCAAGGTATTACAAAAGAAGTAATCCCTCCTTACTACAGCGTAAAAGAAGTGGTACTGCCATTTGCTAAGTTCCAAGGTGTTGACCCAATCCGTGGCCCAGAAATGCGCTCAACGGGTGAGGTAATGGGTGTTGGTGAAACTTTCGCCGAAGCATTCGCTAAAGCACAATTAGGTGCAAGCAACACTTTACCACGCGGTGGTCGCGCGTTACTATCGGTACGCAACAGTGACAAACCACGTATCGTTGAACTAGCTAAAACCATGACTGATCTTGGTTTCGAGCTAGATGCGACAGGTGGCACTGCAAAAGCACTTGAAGAAGCAGGCATTGCAGTTCGTCGCGTGAATAAAGTATACGAAGGTCGTCCTCATATTCTTGATAGAATTAAAAATGGTGAATACAGCTACATTGTAAACACTACTGAAGGCCGCCAAGCGATTGAAGATTCGAAGGTGTTACGTCGTGGTGCGTTACAGCATAAGACTAACTACACAACGACTCTGAACGCGGCATTTGCTAACTGTACTGCAAACCAAGCAGACGACCGTAGCAAGGTGACGTCAGTTCAGGAACTACATCAGCGAATGAACTAAGGAAATGTGCCAAGGGCGAGGCAATCGCCCTTGGGATTAAGTGAGAATAATATGCAATCAATTCCGATGACAGTTCGTGGTGCAGCATTACTGCGCGAAGAACTTAACGAATTAAAAACAGTTACCCGTCCAAAAATCGTTGCTGATATCGCTGAAGCACGTGAGCACGGTGATTTGAAAGAAAACGCTGAATACCATGCTGCTCGTGAGCAACAAGGTTTCTGCGAAGGCCGTATTCAAGAAATTGAAGCGAAGCTTTCAAATGTGCAAATCATTGATGTAACTAAAATGCCTAATACAGGTAAAGTTATTTTTGGCACAACGGTTACTATCGTTAATGTTGAAACCGATGCTGAAGTAAAATACCGAATCGTAGGCGATGACGAAGCAGATATCAAAAACAATCTGATCTCTGTTAACTCACCAATCGCGCGTGGTTTAATTGGTAAAGAGGTAGATGATGCCGTTATCATTAAAACACCAAACGGTGAAGTAGAGTACGAAATCATTGAAGTTGAGTATATTTAGTAGCTTAACCAAGCATTGAGAAAAACCGCAGTTCATACTGCGGTTTTTTTATGCCTGTTTACAGGCGTGAATTTATTCGGTACGTTGGCTACAAGACAGTCGTAATGAAGGAGTAATAATGGCGAAAATTCAGTATCCTAAACCGCTTGAGCTAGGTGATAAAATAGCCATATGTGCTTTTTCATCTGGTGTTGATAAAGCCTTTCATGAGCGCTTAGACATAGTACTTAATGGCTTAACAGCCAAAGGTTTTACTGTTATTGAAGGTGCCTGCTTACGTCAGTCACACAACAGTGCAAAGCAACGTGCTGATGAGCTAATGCAGTATTTAACTGATGATTCAATCGCAGCCATCATGCCGCCATGGGGGGGCGACCTCACCATGGAAATTTTACCTCTTCTGGATTTCAATGCCATAAGTAAAGCAAGGCCTAAATGGTTGGTTGGCTTTTCAGATATCAGCACGTTTGCATGTGCATTAACAACTCGTTGTGGCTGGGCAACCTTGCACGCTGCAAATTTAATGCAAATTCATCCTGACGATCCCGATGTTTATTTAGCAAATATATTCAGTGCCATGTCACTTGAAGAAAAACAGCAACTGCATCAAGTCGCGTCGCCTTTTTATCAGCAAAAACCTATTGATTATAAAGCTAAGCCTGAGGCTCAATTTGACTATACCGCTCCAAGCCAATGGCGCTGTATTAACTATAAAGATAAACGCCAAATTGAAGTGTCTGGGCGCTTAATTGGCGGCTGTTTAGATACGTTAGGTCTGTTGTTACCCTCAAATTACTATTCATTGCATGAATTTAAAAAGCAGTATGCGCCTGAGGGGTTAATTTTATACCTAGAAAATGCAGAGCTTAGTCCGATGGCCCTTGCACGTTGTTTGTTATCGTTAAAGTTGAATAATGTTTTTACTGATGTAAATGCGGTGGTATTTGGCCGCAGCCCTGCAATTAATAACGACTGCTACTTTGATGAATACCAAGCAATAGAGCTCGCATTTAAAGGTAATTTATTCCCAGTTATCGTTGATGCCGACATTGGCCACGTAGCCCCAAATTTAGCACTAATAAATGGAGCTGTTGCCACAATAACAGCAGATTTGTGTGAAGGTATGGCGAGTAATGTGGTTGTGAAGACTGACCTAAAATAACAATTATGCAGGCCAAGCCTGCATAATCTTTAGGCTTTAAACTACAGTAATCACCGCATCTTTATCTAAACGTGATTTTGGTAATGCAGCATTATAATCTTGCTCTGGCTCGTGATAACCAATAGCGAGTGCCACCTCACATACATAACCATCTAACTCATCAGCGAATAGCTCACCGAGCAAGTCTTTATCGACACCTTCCATCGGTGTTGAATCTAAACCTAAACGAGCCACTGTATGCATAGTATTACCTAATGCAATGTAGGTTTGAGCTTTAGTCCAAGCGGCGTTAACACCTTGCTCATCAGTATTTAAATCAACAAAGGCGAATGCGCCAAATGCTTGCTCTTTGTTTTCTGCTTTTGTACGACCGTTAGCAATATCGGCATCAATTACTTTTTCATAATCATCACGTTTATAGCTTGGGTTATAAGCAAATAAAATGGTGTGTGATGCCGCTTTTGCATGAACTTGATTAAACTGAAACTTATTTGCAAAACTATCATGCAAACGCTGTTTACCTTGCTCTGATTCAATTACCACAAATTTCCATGGCTGAGAATTAATAGACGATGGCGATAAGCGTAATGCTTCTAAAATCACAGCTAAGTCTGCTTGGCTAATTTGTTTTGAAGCGTCGTAACGTTTACTTGTATAACGGCGTTGTAAGTCAGAAATGATTGGGTGTGTCATGATTTGCTCCCGCATGTATAACAATTAGGTGCAGTTTACGCTTTGCATACTTTGCGATAAAGCGCATAATCGAATAAACATTATCAAAAATTTTTAGTTAATATGTTGGTTGAAGATCTCAAATTAATCCTCAAGGTTGCTGAGTTTCGTAGCATTACAACTGCGGCAGCCAAATTAGACATGCGAGCCGCTACCGCCAGCGCTGCTATTAAACGTGTTGAAGCAGCGCTGGGTGCTGAGTTATTTGTTCGTACTACTCGTCATTTGCGTTTATCTGCGGCAGGAGAGCGCTTTTTGCCTCAGTGTCAGCAAGCGGTGCTGATGCTTGAGCAAGCGACACTCGCGTTAAAAGGTGAGCATGATGAAATCGAAGGGGAGCTAAGAGTCGCATTATCTTCAGACTTAGGCCGTAATATTATTATTCCTTGGTTAGATGAGTTGCTTGATGAGTATCCAAAGCTGAGTATGCGCCCGCATATTAGCGATAGTAATGTCGACTTTTATCGAGACTCCGTTGATTTTGCACTTAGGTATGGCTCGCCATCCGACTCAAATTTATATGGCTTTAAAATTTGTAATGTTCCGCGGCTGTTATGTGCAACCCCAGAATACATTGCCGAACATGGCGCGCCGACACATCCAGATGAATTAAATCAGTATCAAGGCCTATTTTATCAACTGCAAGATATCATCAATAATGTCTGGGAATTTACCGATGGAACCGAGCGTTTTAAGGTGAAAATGCAAGGCCGTCGAGCTTCTAATGATGGCGATTTGGTAAGGCGTTGGTGTGTGGCTGGTAAAGGCCTAGCGGTTAAATCATGTATTGATATCAGTGATGATTTATTAAGTGGGCGGGTAGTGCCAGTGATGCAAAATTATCCTCACTTATGTGCAGAGCTTTGGCTTATATGCCCAAGTCGACAATCCATTACACCCGCGGTTCGTCTAGTGCGTGATATATGCCGAGAAAAAACCAAGGCGATCCTCAATCAACTGATTGAAAAAGGCATATTAGATAAGCGGGTACTCGATAACTAATTATTTTAGGTATAGAATAGCTGAGCTTTTTCATCTTATTGATTAAGCAACATTCTCAGGGCGGGGTGAAATTCCCCACCGGCGGTATACTTTGAATTTAAGTGAGCCCGCGAGCGCTTTAACTTCGGTTAAAGGTCAGCAGATCTGGTGAGAGGCCAGAGCCGACGGTGATAGTCCGGATGAAAGAGAAAGATGATGTAGAAAATCTATAAAACAGTAATTGGCTGCCTGCGGGTGGTCTTTTTTGCTGTGCCTTTCAATGTCCTGAATCTTTTCATATTTAATTTAATAGGTATTAAAAATGATGATTCAGTCTTCTTTACTCAGCCAATTTGGCGAACCACTTGAACGCGTTGAACGTGCTATTGCTGCCTTGCAGCAAGGTGAAGGCGTACTTGTAGTAGATGACGAAAACCGTGAAAACGAAGGTGATTTTGTGTATTCAGCACAGCACCTGACCACAGAGCAAATGGCCATGATGATCCGTGAAGGTAGCGGTATTGTGTGTCTTTGCATGGGCGATGAGCGTGTTAAACAGCTTGATTTACCACAAATGGTTGAGCATAACACCAGCCAGAACAAAACAGCGTATACAGTGACCATTGAAGCTAAAACGGGCGTGACAACCGGCGTTTCAGCAGCTGATCGTGTAACCACCATTAAAGCGGCAACAGCAGACAATGCAAAGCCTGAAGATTTATCTCGCCCAGGACATGTGTTTGGACTGCGTGCACAAACGGGTGGTGTATTAGTTCGCCGTGGCCATACTGAGGCATCGGTTGATTTAATGCAGTTAGCTGGTTTAACACCGTTTGGTGTTATTTGTGAATTAACGAATCCAGATGGTTCAATGGCTCGCTTGCCGGAAGTAAGCAAGTTTGCCAGTGAGCACAACATGCCCGTTGTTTCGATTGAAGATTTAGTTGCTTATATCCAAGCAACGCAAAAACAGGCGTGTTAAAAGCTTTAAGCTGAAAGTAAAAAAGTGAGGCCACTATTTGTGGCCTTTAATTATTTTAATTTCTCAATTGCCTGTTTAGCACTTTCACTGTCAGGATTAAGTTTTAACGCACTTTTGTAACTTGTTAATGCTTTTTGTTTATCACCAGCTGCTAAATATGCTTCACCTAAACTGTCAAATGTATTTGCTGATTTTGGATAAGATTGATTATTGAGTTCAAACACTGTTATTGCCGCGTCTAGCTCATTCATCTGCATCAATTCATAGCCAAAGTAGTTTAGCGACCTTTCTCTAGGCGTATTACCCTCACTCACCATTTGCTGATAGGTATTCTTCAGTCCAGCAATACCTTCACGTTTAAATACGTTATAAAGTTTACTATCTACATGCTCTGTCGCATTTTCGTAGGGTTTGCCATAGTAGATTGCAAGTAAGCCATTAGTCATGGGGGTGAGTGGCGCACCACCTGTATTATTTAAAATGATAACCAGTAATTTGTCTTCGATTATTCTACTTATAAATGCATTAAAACCATTGATACCACCGCCATGTTGAATACGTGTTAGGGGTTTTCCGTAGGTGCTTTTATCAAGGTTTGTTACTTCCCAACCAAGCGCATAATTTCTTTGCTCAGAAACGTGATACATCTGCTTCTTATACTCTTTGTTCAATAACTTATCCGTGTAGAGAGCTTGATCCCATTTTAGTAAATCTCGTGCTGTTGAGTACATAGACCCAGCAGCATACGGGATAGACATATCTAAATAATCAGTATTGCTATAACCTGCTAGGCCATTGTCGTAACCCGATACGCGAAATTTAATGATTTTATTGTGAGAATCATAGCCTGTATCCTTCATATCGAGTGGATCTAAAATATTCTTCTGTAATACGTCTTGATATTTTTGACCTGTTACCTTTTCGATTACCGCACCCAAAATAAAGTAGCCAGAATTGCTATAACGAAATTCAGTGCCGGGTTCGAACATGAGATCATCACTACATAGCAAGCGAATAAATTCATCAACACTGTAAGGGTTTCGGCTGAACTCATCACGAAACGATTTTGCCTGAGTATAATTTCCAAGACCAGAGGTGTGATTAAGTATTTGGCGAAGGGTAATTTTAGTGGCTATATCTTGTCTGTAATCAGGGAGATATGTTGCAAGGTGATCATCGAGTTTAAGTTTACCATCTTGTGCCAATTGTAGGATTAGCATGGCGGTAAATTGTTTGGTAATTGAACCAATTCTAAATTTACTTTTATCACTATGCTTTAAATCCCATTCAAAGTTTGCATAGCCAACGCTTTGTTCAAATAGTACTTTTCCATCTTTTGCAACTAACACATTGCCATTAAACTGCTTGAAGTTATGAAAGCCATTAATAAAGTCAGCCATCTCCGCTTGCATGTTTTGGCTATATGCGAGGCTTGAAATTGCGAGTAAATAAAAAACTACAAGCAATCTTAATTTCTTAAAGAATATGTTCATTGCTGTCCTTGTTATTTGTTGGTTACATTAATCGGTGTAAAACCTCATTGCGCATGGCTTGGTTGATAAGGCTTACCATTCTGGTGTGGTCTAAATTACTGTAATGCACAACAGATACACTCTTATTTTGAAGTGCTAGCCAATAACCAGCGGGGCTTATTGGGTCTGCGTTACTAACGTAGAGTGTTGTTCTATTAGCTGATTGTTTGCCGTTCAGTAGGGCGATTAAATCAAGCTGTGACTCATCAATACCACTGTCTTGAATTACATCTTTTGCTGCGTTTTTAAAATCATCATCTTCGACAAAGTAGCTTAAGGATGGGTGATAATTTTTAGCTACCGACATTAATGCAGTGTTAAAATGCACAATTGGTGCAACCATTATTTGTTGATTTACATTAGGCATTTGCTTTGCAAGTTGCATAGCAGCAATACTGCCCATTGAATAACTTAAAATATCAATTTGTTGGTATTGGTTGGTATTTAAAAAATGCTTTAGTACATCAAGACTGTTTAAACCAAATTTGAATTCACTATACTGATTGCTCGCAGGCATTAGGATGACATCTTTGCCAGTAAAATGGCTTAGCCAACGAGCTTGAAAACTATAAATCAAACTACTCACACCATAACCTGGGAATACTATAATCGCTGAATCGTTTTTCTGTTTGGCACCATTTATAGAGGTCAAAGTTGTTTCAAATGTTTCCATTTCCTCTTTTGATTTAAGTTGAAAAGTTATGCCAAATTGTTCACCTTGCTCAAAATATTCGATTAAATCATTATGGGAAAATATTCTACCTGCTAAACATTCATGTGTAGTGTTACATGTTTTGTGAGGTATGCCTTCGTAAACGGTATTCAACATTGGGTCGTCAGGGCCACCGTAAGATATCTCTTGTACAGGTTGAGTGATTTGATAAGCAATAAAACTCTGACAACCACTGAGGACTGAAATATAAAAAATGCAGAGGATAAAGCGCATAATTCCCTTTTTGTTATTGTAGTATTTCCATTAATCACAACAACTTACCAATCAAGCAGTAATAATGCAATTGGATAATATTTATTCAAGGGTTATATGGAGCTTGCAATTACCACCTAGCGGTAAATCCACGATTATCTATGTGAACAAAACCACCGTGGTGGGAGGCGGGTTTATAGCGGCCAATACCGCCAGTATAGCGACTGTGTTTTTGAAATTTTTCGAACGCCTTATAAAGCACATCAACATCAGCAATCGTTAGTTTACCATCGCCATTTAAATCGTCCATTCGGCCATCACCATCTTCGTCTATATAAAGGTCAAAGGCATCGCCATATTGGTGTCGGCTGTGTTTACCATTACCAATTGAGCGATTGTAATGGGGGGTTCTATAGCCGCTGATAAAGGCAAATTTGCTTACTTTAATCCCTTCATTTTGTACAAACGTGAGCAGCTCTTCGAGCATCAACAAGCCATCGTTGTTGACATAAAGATACTTTGGAAAGCCACTCACTTGCTTACAAATTACATTTTTAACTTGCACATGAGGAGTCAGCTGGCGTGTTAGGTCTTTCTCAAAAATTTCTATAAACCCGTTTGGCGCACTGTATTGTGTGTAGCCTTTATAAGGTGCAGGGTATAGGCCTATTTGGTAATTATTCAACTGCTTATTGTTGGCATTGAATGGCTTTTTTACTATAACGAGTACCTGTTTGAGGGTAATATTGTTGCTCAATACTAGGTTATAAAACCCTGCATTTTCTGGGGCATAAACGGCAATGCTATTTGGCCCTAACCGCTCTGTCTCAACATCTGATACTGCAGTTGGAGCAAAATCAGCCGTGTTATCAAGTATTAGCACTTGTTTTGCATCAAGTACTAGGCTGTGCAGCGAGTCAGTTAATTCAATAGCAGCAACAGAGCATGTAGTTAACGCTAAGCACACACTTAAAATAATACGGCTGAAATACATAGTGACCTCTAAATTGTATTGTTTGCTAATGGCGTGGTGAGTGCTTTTAATAACGCGCCATCACGATTATAAACGTCGGTATAAAATTGTAGGCCCTCGTCGTTACCCGCAACGGTCCAATACATTAAAAGTACGTCTAGCGGTTTTGATAAGCTGACTTTTTTAGTTTCTTTTGCCGCAATGGCGTCATCAATTTCACTACGGCTCCAATTATCTGATGTTTCTAATATTTTCTCAGCTAAGGTGAAGGGGTCATCAACTCTGACACAGCCGTGGCTAAATGCACGTTGGTCTTGCTGGAATAAACTTTTTGCAGGGGTATCGTGCAAATAGATTGAGTATTTATTTGGGAACATAAACTTGATTTGCCCTAATGAATTATTCTCTGAAGGCTGTTGTACAAACCAATACGGGAAGTTTTTGCGGCTAGCATTCGGCCAATCAATACTCTCGCTATCAACTGGGTTACGGCGACTATCAACCACAACAAAGTCTTTCTCGTTTAAGTAGTTTGGGTTTTCTTTCATTTTTTTGATGATGCCACCTGAAATACTCCGCGGTACTGTCCACGTTGGATTCATCACGATATAGCTCATTTGCCCTTTAAATATTGGGGTTTTGGTGTAGTTTCTGCCTACAACTACATTGGTTTGCCATTTTAATTTATTGTCTTCAAATAAATACAGCAAATAGCCTGCGATATTTACCACTAAGAAGCGCTCTGTAAGGGTATTATCAACCCAACGAATACGCTCTAGGTTCACTAAAATATCATCAACATATTCACTGTAATCTTTATTGAGTAGTTTTAAAGTGGCGTTGCCAATCACACCGTCATCAGCAACTTGATGCGCATTTTGAAAGCGTTTAACTGCTGCTACTAGCTCATCGTTATAATCCGTGGCGTCACTGTTACTGCCTTCAAAATACTTTAGTCGTTTTAACTTTTGTCTTAAAAGCGGAACTGCTGGGTCTGATTCGCCGGGTTTTAATACTTTGTTTTGCAGTGCGAAGTCTGGTAACTCGCCAGTGGCATCAAGCTCTCGGTAAAACACGAGGGCGTCTTTTAAGCGCTTATAATGAGGTAAAACAGGCTTGAGGTTTTCAAGTCCCTTATCAAGGCTTTTGGATTTTACATGTTTAAGTAATGAGGCCGCTGCGGCATCTGGGCTGACATCAAACTGTTCATAGTTCCATGTGGCTGCTAGTTGTTTTGGGTTTACTTTTCCGCGAATTAAGTGTTTTGCATAGGTCATGACTGCATCTGTCATTAGTACATCAAACTGGGCTTTGACGGCATCCGCTCCGCGTTTATCTATTTCGTTGATCAGCGCCATTAATGTATCAAAGTGATAGTCGTTAGGAGATAGCCCTTCAAGTTCTGCTTGCGCAATTAAGTTGAGCGCTTGCTTGGCATATTTTGCGTTGTCCCATACTCGTTCAAAATTATTTGCTTTATAGGTGGCAACGGTCATTTCAGGGGAGTGGATTTGTTGTCTTTCTATACTGTGAGACTCACCAATCAGAATAGGCTCAAGCTGTTGTTGTAAGTATTGGTTTTCGGCCAGCACAGGCATACAAATGGATAAACAACTAACCAAAGCTGTGTAGCGTAGAATTTTCATAGCTATGTCCTTATAACGTATTTAGTAATTTCTTGAATTGTTTCTTTTTTGCTCATTTAAGCTTAGCAAAACAATACGATTTATAGGAACATATTTTTAAATAAAAAACGCTTGGCAAATTTATTGCCAAGCGTTCGGTTGGGATCTTGAGAGGGCTTAATTACTGGTTGTTTGTAATTTTGCTTCTGGCTCTGCTTTTTTACCTCTTAGCTTGCTAATTAAGCGTTTAAAGTCTTCTAACGCGACGTACTGACAAGGGATTAAAATAAGCGTAATGACCGTTGCAAATAACACCCCGAATGCTAGAGATACAGCCATTGGGATAACGATTTTTGCTTGTAAGCTTGTTTCCATAATGATTGGTAATACACCAATAAAGGTCGTTATTGAGGTCAGTAATATCGCTCTAAAACGGCGGGCACCGGCTTGCATTACAGCCTCTTTGATTGCAACACCTTCAGCGCGAGCTTTATTGACAAAGTCGACCATCACTAGCGAGTCGTTTACGACCACACCTGCAACCGCGATAATACCAAATACCGATAAGCTACTCATTGTCATACCTAAAATCATATGACCGAACATTGCACCAATTACACCGAATGGAATTACCGACATGATAATAAATGGCTGTGAGTACGAGCGTAGTGGAATAGCAAGTAACGCAAAGATAATCATCATTGATAAAGCAAAATCACGTACTTGTTCTGCCACACTATCCATTTCTTCTTGAATACGACCTGCCACATTACTTTCTACACCTGGGTAGCTTTTCAGTAGGCTAGGTAAGTATTCGTCACGAATTTCTTTTGCAATGGCAAATGGTTCAGCTTGGTCAGTATTAACCGCAGCCCAAACGTTTACAGTACGTTTAGCGTTTTCACGGCGAATACGGTTTACACCATCAACAATGTTAACTTTAGCAACTTCAGCAAGTGGTACTTCAACACCCGTTGGCGTAATGATACGTGCATCTGTGATGTCACTTACTGCGTTTCGTGATTCACGAGGGTAGCGGATCATTACTTTGATCTCTTCACCGTCACGTAAAATACGTTGTGCTTCTAAACCGTAGTAGCTAAAGCTAACTTGTGATGCCACATCCGATAGGGTTAAACCTAAGCTGTAAGCAAGCGGTTTAAGTTCAAGTTGAACCTCGTCAGTTGCAGATTGTAATGAGTCATTTACATCACCTACGCCTTGCATGCTATTTAGCTTTTCTTTTAACTTAGCAGCAACTTCTTTGAGCTTATTGATATCTTTGCCTTCTAAGCGAAAGCTAACATCACCGTCATCACGGCCGCCATTCATGATACTGTCTTCAATATTAAGCGTTTTCACACCTGGCAATGGTGGCATTTGTTCGCGCCACATTGCACTTAATTGGAAGGTATCAATAGGGCGTAAGTCTGGTTCAACCAAAATCGCCATAATGCGTGCACTTGTACGACCGCGTAAACTAACCGATAAATCGCGGATCATCGCTTGACCATATTGCTCTTCAAGTTGCTTATCGACATCTAAAATCAGCTTTTCAATTGTTTGCGCTGTCTCAAGGGTTGCTTGCTCAGACGAAGATAAGTTCATTTCAACTGAGATACGTGGGAAATCATGTGGAATTTTAGGGTTCGCAACAAATTTCACTAAACCACCAGCGAACATACCGCCACTAACAATAAGTACACAGATAAAGCCAACAATTACGGTGTAACGGTAATGAATACAGCGACCAATAAATGGTGTGTAGTAATTATCAACAAAGTTCTTGAGGCCTTTATCCATACCTAAACGTAAGCGATGTAATGGATTTTTAGGGTTCGCAGGTTTATTTTTCATGGCTGCTAAGTGAGCCGGTAAAATTAGTTTTGACTCAATTAGTGAGAAAATTAAACATAGGATAATTACACCACCAATGGCTTTAGAAAACGCAGAGCCAGGGCCTGATGCCAGTGTTTGTGGTAAAAATGCGGCAATCGTGGTTAACACCCCAAAGGTTGCAGGAATCGCAACGCGTTTTACGCCGCGTACTACGTTATCTAGGCTGTGACCATGCTTTTCAATTTCAGCACTGGCAGACTCACCGACGACGATAGCATCATCAACGACTATCCCGAGCACCAGTATAAACGCGAATAAAGAAGCTAAGTTAACAGTAATATCTATAAAGCCCAGTGGCATCATTAAAAATGCACCTAGGAATGACACAGGTAAGCCCATCATTACCCAAAACGCTAAGCGTAGTGGCAAGAATAGGGCTAGAACCACCATTACTAAAATACCACCCCACACCATGTTGTCGATCATCATGTTTAGACGACCTTCAAGGTAGTAAGTTAAATCAACAATCGGTGATAGTTTTACACCAGCAGGAAGCTGTGGCGCTTTATCTGCAAGGTATTTTTTTAATACCGCAGCAACTTTAGTGATGTCTTGATCTTTCGACGCATTTACTTCAAAAGTCAGTGAGTTTTTACCGTTGTACTTAGAGTATTGTAAGCCTTCTTCAAAACCGTCGTTAATTGTTGCTACATCACCTAAGAAAACTTGTGCACCATCTGGTAAGTGTAATAAAGGCAGATTTTCGAACTCTTTACCACGATACGCTTGGTTTTCAACACGCATCGAAATATAGCCATTTTCAGAGCGAATTTGGCCTGCTGACATATTGGCAGAGAAACTGCGAACGGCTGTGGCAATATCACGGAAAGTTAAACCATACTCACGTAGTTTATCTGGGCTGATTTCAATGCCAATTTCGTAGTTTAAGCCACTGTAAAAGTTGACCAAGTTAATTTGTGGTAAAGCTTGTAGCTCATCTTTTATGTCGTTACCAAGCTCTTTGAGCTGGTAGTTACTCATATCGCCATACAGCGCGAGTATCATAACTTCTTGCTCAAACTTTTCACGGCGAACAATTGGGCGTTCCATCTCAGCAGGGAAGGTATTGATTGAATCAACCTGCATTTTGATTTCATCGAGTACTTCTTGAGGGTCGTACTTTTCTTCAATTTCTATCCAAGCTTGTGAAAAACCACGGTTCGAATAGGTAATTAAACGTTTAATGCCTTCGAGACCTTCTAAAGACTCTTCGACCTTAATGGTGATGCCTTCTTCTACCTCTTGCGGCGCAGCCCCCGGATAAACAGCTTGAATACTGATCCAGTTACTTTCAAATTGTGGGAACATTTGCTTACGCACCGACATTGCTGTCAATAAGCCACCCACTAAAATGAAAATCATAAGTAAGTTTGCTGCAACTGGGTTGCGTGCAAACCAGGCAATAAGCCCTTTTTCTCTGTGCGTGGTCATGGCTTATTCCTCTTTTAACGCTAACTGCGTTGTTGGCACACTCAGTGTTGCGTCATCTAGCTTAACCGCCATGCCTTCAGTTGGGTATTCAAGTGCCGAGGTAATAAGTTGCTCACCGTTAGCAAGGCCATTATCGGCGATCACCATGCCATTTTGTTCGCGAATGATGTTAAGTGTTTTAAAGGTAAGCGTTTCGCCATCTTGTAAAACAGCGACTTTTTTGTCTTTAACTAAATGGTGCGGAACAACAATCGCATTATCCAGCGCTCGGCCTTCGATAGTGGCATTAATGTATGAGCCAAAACGTAATGGCTGCTTTTGCTCATAAGGCGTTGCTACTTGCGCTACCAAGTAATTCATGCGACTACGTTGGTCCACAACTCCTTCGCTACGTACGATAGTTGCTTGCCAGGTTGTTTGTTTACCTGCAAATTCAGCGTTAATTGATACGCTGGCGCCAATACCTTGGTTATTTAGGTATTGCAGATCTTTATCTGCTACAGGTAAACGAATTTCAGCCAATGACGTTGAGCTCAGACTACCAAAGCTGTTACCTGGGTTTACTACACTGCCTAAACTAATTAGTCGCTCGTCAATAATCGCATCGTAAGGCGCTTTAATGTATGTGCGCTCAAGATTACGTTTTGCGCGTTTTACACTCGCTTGCGCAGCGCGGTAACTTGCAAGTTTTTCAGCAAGTTGTGGTTTACGTAAATAAAGCTCAGATGGAATAACTTGGTTTGAGTCACCTTTGATGCGGTCCCACTCAGCTTGCGCAACTGACACCTGTGCACGTTCTATCTCAAGCGCTGAGCTTGCTTGTGCCAAACCGGCTTCAGCTTCAATGAGTGCCGCTTCGTAATCATTTGGGTCAATACGTGCTAGAATGTCGCCTTGCTTAACAAATCCACCTTGTACGAATTGATCTGATAACGACACAACCTGACCACTCACTTGCGCAACAAGCTCAGTTTGGTTTTTAGGTTTAACGATACCGTATGATTTTACATCAAGGGTAATAGCGTCAAAGCTTAACGGTTTGATTGATACAAGCGGGCGCAGATCTTGTTCTGGTTTTTCGACTGGCGGTTGCTTCATAGAGGCAAATGCGAATGCCATTCCAAGTCCGCCGACTAATACGGCGATAGGGAGAATGATTTGTTTTTTACTAGCCACGGGATAGTCCCTCACGGTTGACGGTAATTAAAAATAAATTTGATAGGCTAAGCATACGCAATAAAGTGTTTACAAGGCGTTTGAAGATGTAACAAACCATTACACATATTACAAAGGCGCTACAAAGGTTCTATAAGAGGTACTCAATGACAGATAAAATGGCATGTAGATTAGGCTGTGGCGCCTGTTGTATTGCACCCAGTATTAGCTCACCGATCCCAGGAATGCCCAACGGCAAAGCAGCGGGGGAGCGCTGTATTCAACTTGATGATAATAACCTATGTAAATTATTTGGTGATGAATCAAGGCCTAAGGTGTGTAGTGACTTTTCTGCTACCATAGATGTATGTGGCACCACCAATGAACAAGCACTTTATTTAATTACTGAACTTGAGCAAATGACTTAAAAAGATTAAACCATTAACACTTTTTAACGGTTACTGGGATCAGTTGTGTTTTATAGCTTAAGTTTTCTTCATGGTATTTAAAAATAATAAAGAACGACTTGTCTGTTTTAGAATACAACCAACAATACTTGCGAAATTAACTATGAAAATACATGTAATCATTTATTTACTCTTAGCAAGCTCATTTACTTATGCAATACCACTGCAAGTCAAACTTGATCACAGCTCAGAAACTCAATTGCATACTAATCAACAACTCGTTGCTGCTTTGAAAGCAGGTAATAAAGATCAGTTTTTAAAAGCGTTAGCTGCTGGCGCTGATCCAAATTATCAAATTAATCAATCAAGTAATGTGCTTAGCCTAGCCGCAATTAATCTCGAGGCAGACTTTTTAAATGTGTTACTTCAAAAGGGCGGCAACCCGAACAGTTTCAGAGTGTCTGCAAGACGACATTTAATTTTTGAAGTATTAGGGCCAGATAGAATAGAGCACCTAAGAACTTTACTTAAGTTTTCTCCAAAACTAGATGTTAAGGATGGCACAGGCTCAACACCATTAATTTATGCTGCTATATTGAGTAACTACACTGCGATGAAGTTACTAATTGAAAAAGGCGCAGACACGTCTCTTAAAAATAATTTTGGCTATGATGTTTTGAAGGTTTTAGAAGATAACGCGACACGAGAATGTCATCAATCTGAGTGCTCGCAACTAAATGAAGTGAAACAGATTATTATGAAATAATTAATAGTCCTCAACGAAAAAATGCCAGTCAATTGACTGGCATTGTTGTTTTTGCTTACCACGTATAGGTAGCGCTTAGCGTATATTGTTCGCCGCGACCAGGGGTACCCGGGACTTCTTCGAAAGATTCATCCCAAATGTTGTCAGCTGCAAAGGTTACAAACACATTGTCAAGCTGGGCTGGGGTGAATTTTAGCGTTAACTGCGTGAAGAAGGCTTCATCATCAGAGCTACGTAAGCGGTTACTATGTTGCTTACGCCATTCGTTATCGATACGCAGCTCAAGCACATCCATTGGCTGCCATACTGCACCCAGTGTCACACGGTGATCAGGGTAGTTAAGCGCATAAAAGCTCGCATCAATATCTTCTGTACCATAATCTTCTGATTTTTCTAAATAGGTGTAGCTGGCAATCAACTCAGCGCTTTCAAACGATTTATTCGCTAAAAACTCAACGCCTAAGGTGTCTATATCAACCGGGTTTGCAAAACGTGCTGAGGTTGCATCAAAGCGATATGTCCAATCTGTCAGGTTTTTATCTTTACGGTAGAAAATAGCTGAATCTAAACGCCATGAAGACTGTTCAATCAGTAAACCTAGCTCAAGGTTATCGGTGGTTTCGCGCTCAAGGCTGTAGTTACTTCTGAATAATCCGCCCGTTTCACTGCCGCCGATGGCGGTATAACCGGGAACTTGTGTTGCCTCGGCGTATGACGCATACCAGGTATGTTCACTGCCATTTTGATGAGCTACTTTCAGGCTTGCATCGGCAATAAATGAGGTATCAGAGCTATCACGGTTCGTATCATCAAATGTAGCACCAACACGTAAAGTAAGCTCTTTGTTCGCTGTAAGGGCTGCTTTGTACTCAGGCAAGATACTTAGCTTGGTGTAATTACGTGATGTAAAGTTGTTTTCAAGAGACGTTGATTCAATTTCATCAGCAATAAATTGCCCAGCATAATTAATTGCATAGTGGTCATTTAAACGGTGATGTCCAGAGAGTGCCAATGACTTAACCGTGGTTTCGTGAAACGCTTCAAAAATAGCTGGGTTTTCACGAGACAAAACATAATGGTCGTTATGTTTACGATAATAGCCAGTCACTTCAAAGGTATTGCTCTCACCATACACTTGCTTGTGGTTAAGCATGAAAAGCTTGGTTTCAAGGTCTTCGGTTTCATTAAAATTAAATGGCGTGTATAGATTTGGCCAACCAAAAAACTTCTCTTGGCTTCCGAACATTAAATCAGTTTGTGAGGTAGAGCTTGCAAGTTGAATACGCGCTGAGGCACGTTCAAAGTCGTGGTCGCCATTATCAATTGAGCCATCACTTTTTGAGTGCGAGTATTCCCCTTCAAAACCTAATCGCAAATCAGGTTTGCTATCAAGCTTTTGGCTATGAGCAGCATGAATACTTTGCAAATTAAAGCCATTCGTACCTGTGCCAAGTGAAACACTACCGGTACTCGTGATAGGGCGCCAACCAAATGAAACCGTACCAACCGAGCTATTCATTCCATAAACGGCATTATCAGCACCTGTAAGTACTGAAGGGCCTGTTAGCATCTGCGGCGCAATTGGAATTTCAGCAAAGTAGTGACCAGATTGAGGGTCAAATAACGTACTGCTACCAACACGAAAGCCAGTATTTTCAAAGATACCACCACGAATGGTGACATCAGCTTGTGCTTCAGCCATATTACGCGATTGCAAATCGACACGTGGGTCATATTCTAAGTTTGATACCGGCGCATCAAAGGTACCAACAGGTTCTTTATTTGCGGTTGCTGAAACTTCAACGGTGATTTGTTCAATATTGTTGGTGTCTTCTGCTAACACTGAGCAAGTGACGAATAAAGCGGGAAGTGTAAGCTGTACTGCGCGTACCATCTAAAACTCTCTTGATTTTGTTTAATCTGGGGTAGTGGGCTAGTTAGGCGCACTGAAAACTGCGGGTATTGTATCTGAATCACTGAGTTATACCACTCCAACCAGATTTAAGCAGGCAATAAAAAACCGCGCTAATTGCGCGGTCTTTTAACTAAAAAGGTGTTTAGTTTTGATTAATCGATTGCGGTGGGAAGTTACTTAGAATGTTAGCAACAGTCTCTTTGATAACTTCAGTGCGCTTTTCAGGTGATTGGTTCTTTTGCAAACGACCTTCTTTAGCGCCACGCCAAACTAATTGGTTAGAAGCACGGTCTACCACGTCTAGAATTAACGTACCCACTTCGTATTCGCGAGCAGTTGTTTGCGTGTTGTAACCCATACCCCAGTAATTCCAGCGTGCGCCGTAACCCACGTTAAAGGTATCAACATCAATTTTTGTATCAACTGAGGCATGATAGTTAATCAGTACATCTGCTTGTGCTAAATCAACTAGCTTCATACCGCTTTTTTCAAGTTCAGCATTAACAGCTTCACGAACGCGTTTTTCCATTAAAGGACTAATTTGGTAGTTCGCTACGTTTTTAGTCAAGCTGGCATTAGGTACCCAAGAGAAGGTTTTATAATTACTAAAATCTGCTGATTTGTCGTAATCCCAATCAGGCGTTTTAGCACAAGCCGCTAAAAATAATACAGCCGTCGCGATTAATAAGTTCTTCATATTGTTTGCTCCTTGGCAAAAATTCCACTACTTGATTGATAACATAACACAAATAATACTCAACTGAATGATTATTTAAAGACTATGGCACATTTACAAAAAAGTACTGTAATAGTTTGTAAACATAGTCATCCTTGACTGAATCAATGATTAATTTTAGTAATTAAGCAGTGTGTTCCACTTCTATCCAATCTTTTTCATCGACCCAGTTTTGTGCACCATCTTTAACAGTACGAATAGGGACAATGTAATCACAGCTAACTTGTGGTTTAACTGAGGCAAAAATCGGCACAAAGCCAAAGCTAAGAGCGGTTTCGATAATTGCTTTTTGGTTTTGTGGGTCGATATCGGCTGCTTCATCGATATAAATCGGAATACGATACAAGTTTTGTTCTTGGTCGCTTAATAAGTAACGAATAAACAGCATGCCACACAGTAGCTTAATGGTAATACGAGTACCGTTAGAGCCGGCTGAATCGATTTTTTCGAAGTGTTCAGTTTCGCCAGCACGGTTTACTACCTCAAAACGAATATCAAATAAGTCGGTCAGAGTTAAACCCGCTTTTTCAGAGGCTAGCTTAATCAAATGATCTTTCGCTTCGTTTACCGCAGACTCGCTATAAGGCTCTTGGCTTAATAGGTCTAGGGTATCGCCTTGCTCAAACTGATTTGAGGTACTGATAATTGTATCAATGCTATCAACCAACATCTTGCGCGGAATAACATTAATTTTGAATGCTTGAAGGTTAGAAATCCGATGCTGACTAATGCCTTTATTAAAGCTGTTCATTTCACGGCGTAGGCGGTCTAAGTCTTCACGCAAGCCCTTAATGGTGGCGGCCACTTCGGTTAATGCAACTCGGCCTTGACGCTCAACGGCATCGCGCTCGTTATCAATGTTATGAAACGCGCTAATAAGCTTTTCGTATTTAGTAAACTCATCGTTTTCGTTATCAAATTTAGTAATCCCCGCATTGTAGATATGCAGGTAGGTGTTACGTACGTTGATATCAAAGTTACGTAGCTCTTGGCAGTCTTTATTAAAGTGATGAATGAGGTCGCTCAAGTTATCAAAATCAATACTGATTTCAATCATATATGGAGTGACTTTGCCTGAGTAAAAATCAAGTGTGTGATCAATACGTTCTGATTTAACTTGGCGTAAACGGTCAGCTTGGCGGGCAAGCAAATCTTTTTTCGATTTGATAATTGAGCGACGATCGCTAATTGAGCCACTGTTCTTTTGAATGTCTTGCAGATAGTCGTCAACTTGTTCGCGCTCTGCATTTAATTGCTCTTTTAGCAGAGTTTGTGCATCGACAGATTGCTGCATCACTTCAAATTGTTCAAAGCGTTTTAATGCTTCTTCTGAGGCCATTAGCTCATCATATAAGGCGTCTTTTTCTTTTTGCTTTTCGGCGACATTAGCAGCGACTTCGCGCTGCTGTTTAAACTCTTTCAGTGAGTTTTCAAGAGCAGCAAGTTGCGCGGTTAATTGCTCTTTATTTTCGCCCGTTTGCATTTGCACTGGGCTTAGCTTTTTAAGTTTAATCGTCGCGCCAGGAAGAGTCAGTACACCACCTTTTACGTTAGCCGATAATTGTTCTAAAAACTCACCAAAAGCATCTTCGTCTGTTATCTCAACATCACCATTGCTGGTGGTGGCAAACGATAAGATATCTGGGTTTAGAATACGCGAAATTTCTTCAACTTCTTTTAAAGACAAATCTTCACGCATACGGGTGAATAGGTTGAACTCGAGGTTCTTTAACTGCAGTTTTAAGCTCTTAATTTGCTTTTGTGTTTCGCTAATACGGTAATCTAGCGTGTGCAAGCTTTGACCTTGAGCACTGCTTAATGAATGCGATAGCGATTCATAATCTTGTTTAAGTTGCGTAAGGCTTACTTTTAAAGTGGCTTTGTTAACTAGTTCAAACTCAGATTTAAGTGCTCGATAGTCTAAAAACCACTGTTCAATTTGAGTTTGTTTACGTTCAATATCGCGCGATTGCTGAATATACAGCTGCTGCTTTTGGTCGAACTCGTGCTTTTCGTGTTCGATATCCTCAAGGGCAATATTTAGCTCAGAGAGTTGCTCTTGTTGATAGGTTTCAAAGTCAATCAGTGCTTGGTCAATTTTTGGCGCATAGGCTGCAAGTTTGCCTTTTAAAACCGTTTGGTTTTCAAGCATAGATTCAAGGGCCGCGATAGGCTCTTGCATTGACTCAAGGGCTTTTAATTCACGTTTAGCGCGATTCACTTTATCGAATGAACGTCGCCACACTTCATAAAAGTCGACCCGTGAGTTTGACATATGACGCTCAAATACACGTAGCATAAAGCGTTTAACATCACTGGCACCTAACTTATGCAAGTTAAGAATACGGCGGAAAATTTCTTTGTAAATTGCTGAATCTTGCACGTTATTGAGGGGGATCATCTTTAAGTTGATATCGCCATCAAACGGCGTTGCGCCACCAGTGAGTAGGGCGTTTAGCTCTTGCGCTTTTAATTCAATAGGATTGAAACCTTGCTCTTTTAAGTGATTAAAAAGCTTGGTAAATTTTACAATGGTTTTGCCTTGAGTGTAGTGTTCAAGGTTCAACTTACCTTGGTAGCAAAAAAACTGATGCGCATATCCGGCAATTTTACCAAGGCCGGCAACACCAATCACCACAGGGCCATTAGGTAGGTCAGCTTCGAGTAAAATATAGGATTGATCTGACGAAAAGTAGAATTTTCTGGTTTCATCTAAATCGTGGCCATCCCATTCTGTTAAACGTAAATCATTAATCAATGGAAATTGCAGGGCATTAATTACCGAGCTTTTACCGGTATTATTTGGTGCACAAATAGAGCTACTTTTATCCAGTGGGATCACGCATTTTGCATAGCCTGCGGTATTTAAAAGCGCAAGTTTGCTGAGTCCGTATAGGCTTTGGCTTTGCATTAGTCGTCATCTCCTAGGTAGGTTTCTTCGTTTACTTCCATTAATGCATCGATATAACGATAAATAGGTGCTTGCAGCATAAAGCCGTTTTCTACTTCGCGAGCCAGACCTAAACGCACCATACGTAAGTAGACGTCTTTGCGTAAATCTGAGCCTGAGAAGATTTCTAATTGATCAAACAGGTGCTTGTTGATTTGCACTAAGGTTTGCATTAGTTCAAGGTCGTTTACTTCGTCAAACAAAGCACGCATTGGATCTTTACCTGTATTGGCATAGTGCTCAATCAAGATGTAGATAGTCAGTGCGATGGCACGCGAAATTTTACCCATATTTGGGGTGCTTTCATCACTGCCAAAATAGTAATAGCCACGGCTATCATGTTGCAGGTCATGGCCAAGGGCGTTAAATAACGCGCGATAAGCATCAATGTGTTGGTCAAGCTCTTGCCACATCAGCGTGTCTTGTTCGCTAATGTGGTAGCCTGATGTGAGCTTTTTATTAATAGCTTGCAGATGCGTTAAATCATCTAAATTAATATCTGTCATGGTTATTGCTCTGTTGCTTTTTTATCGTCAGCAATCGATGAGTTAAATGGGTAAAGAGAGAAGTGTTGCTGGGCAATTTTTATTTTTACTTTCTCTTGGCTTTGGCTGATTTCAAGGTCGCCATCGCTAATTAATTTTTGATACAAGAACAGCATTTCGTCAGCCTCTAGATCTGGGTAGCTTTCATCTAAGAAACTAAGAAGCGGCTGAGCTTTTTTGCTGGCTTTTTTAAAGCGTTTTCTAAATTGTGTTTTAACGTCGTTATAATCAGGAATATGCGGGCTTAGATAGGCGGGCACATCATCATGTTCTGGTAGTTGATATTCATCGTGCTCAAAGTCAACTAAACCTGCCATATAGGCAACGATATGACGTTGCTGACCAAGTGAAAAGCGTTGCGCGTCTGAGACAAAGTTAGGCTGTACTGCACTTAACATGTTATCGACGCCATTTTTACGCACTAAACCAAGCACTTTAGCCGCTTGGCGAGTAATTAGGTTGTTGCGTCGTAACTCTTCACGTAGTGGCATCAACATATCGGCGCTTTTACGTAAACTTTCACGACCAACTAAATGCATTTCTAAAATACGGGTACGTAATTGCTCTAGCATGCGCTTGTCTTGATATGATTTACCAAGGCGGTCAATTTGCTCTATTTGCGCGCTAATTTGCGCTTCGATGGTATTAAAGCAAGCGTGGAAGTCACCACGAATATCCACCATTTCAAGCATAGGCTCGATGTATTCATCAAACGCTTCAATTACAGCCTGGTAGCGTTTTTGCAGTGATTGCACCGCGTTGTCTGCTTTCGCTTGCTCAACAATATTTAAAATTGCGTTTTCATTGTGGGCAAACAGTTTCATTATTTTGCGTACCCGATCATCCATAATGCGGCTAAAGCGGCGAAGCTCGTCGTAATCTTCAATTTCACCGGCTTTAGCAAGGCGATTACCAAGGCGAGCTAAATCATCAACGAGCACGCTAATTTCTTGGGCAAGACCTAAGTGTTCTTCTTGCAGCAAGAAAGTCGCAAAATCGGCGATCGCGCGGTTTATTTCTAACTGTGATGATTTTGCTAGTGGAATGATAATATCTTGATTCAATAAACGATTTGTTTCTTTATAAATGCGTTCATTTGACCATGAAGGTTGTTTTTGTTTTATCGCATTTTGTACGTCTTTCAAGCTGAAATCAGCCATCTTAAAACGTTTAAATAGCAGTTCTAACACCCCCCAATGTTCAGTAAGGGTATTTAATAACTTTTTAGCTGGGATCATAAGGCTCCAGTAAATTCAGACTTTGGTGTTAGCGATTAGTATTAAATTATGTAATTGAGAATAGTTTTATGCTTTCTATGCTGCTAGAATCCGCGCCGAAACACTCGACTTACAATTTTTACATTATTATAAAGGTTGTTCAAACACCATGGTAACCCCACTTATCCTAACCCTGATAGCGGTGGCATTTTTGCTTATCGTTATAGAGGATATTATCCATGTAAACAAGGCCAAAACGACGCTTTTTTTTGGCACTTTATGCTGGATTATCTTATTTATCTCTCCAATTCATGGGCAAAGCCCAGAAACCATACAACATCAACTGGATCACAACATATTAGAAATCGCGACTTTGTGGCTGTTTTTAATGGCTGCGATGACCTTTGTAGCCTATTTAAACTCTAAAGGTTTTATCCAGAATATTGTTCATAAAATTATGCCAAATCAAATCAGTGAACGAAAGCTGATGTTTCTGATTGGTGGTTTTGCGTTTTTATTTTCATCAATATCAGACAACATAACTGCTACTCTTATCTCGCTTGCGGTGGTGATGTCACTTAAGTTAGATCCTAAAAAATTAATAAAATATGCGACCTTAATTGTATTTAGTGTTAACTCGGGTGGGGTGTCGTTGATCACGGGTGATGTTACAACCCTTATGATTTTCTTAGACGAAAAAGTCACTATTGCTAATCTACTATTATTAATTGCCCCTGCACTGACAAGTGTTGCTCTGCTCGCGGCGATGTTGTCGGTGGGTATGTCGGGTAATGTTGTGTTTGAAAAGCAAGCAGCTCGTCGTATCGAAAAAACAGATATAACCATTGCGGTTATCTTCTTCTCTACCATCATAGCCACGTTAACTTTAAGCGTACTTTACAGTGTACCACCGCTATTAACCTTTTTATTTGGTTTATCACTGATGTTTTTGGTTGCACAATTTTTAATGCGCAAAAAAGACGTCAACAAAAAAATCATCGATTATATTCGTGAAATTGAATACGACACCTTATTGTTCTTCGTTGGTGTGTTATTGCTGGTTGGTGCATTAAAAGAAGTGGGCATGCTTGCTAAATTTACTCACTTATATGAGTTGATGGCACCGGAATATGCCAACTACTTGATGGGGCTATTATCAGCGGCGGTAGATAACGTACCTCTCACTGCAGCACTTTTAAAAGCTGATATTGTGATGAGCCCTCAGCAATGGCTGTCGTTTACTTACGCAACAGGGGTCGGTGGTTCAATGCTTATTATCGGCTCTGCGGCAGGTATTATTGCCATGAGTAAGGTTAAGGCACTGACCTTTATGAGCTATCTTAAAATGTCGGTTTATTTACTAATTGCTTATACCGTTGGTTATTACGGTTCGCACTTAGCGGGCAGTTTAATTTCATAAAACAACTTGACAGCTAGACGTCTAAACGTTAACTTTCGAAGCCTGCTTTTAACAGCAGGCTTTGTTATTTTAACCAGGTGTTAACTTAACATTCAGAAGAGGTGCGATACTTAGGTAATTAATGTGAGGTGACGAACGCCGATGACCATTAATGAGGGAAGTACTCGCCGAGAAAATTAACCGGACGTCACGGTTATTTTTCGGTTTATGGGGCTGAATCCTCAAAACTGTCACCAAACTAGGTGGAGAGCTTCTGGCATGGACTACTCTTTATTTTCAAAGCACCCCCTTGCCGAGTTCTTCTTGAATTACTGTGGATAGTTTTCCACAAAAGGAGACGACATGAATACCCAATTAGCCGCCAACACAAAATCAGATTACGTTGTTGCAAAATTTGGTGGCACCAGTGTAGCTAACTTTGATGCTATGAGCCGCTGTGCAGAAATTATTTGTGCTGATAATCAAGTGCGTATTGTTGCTGTGAGTGCCAGTGCTGGCGTGACCAATCATTTAGTTGCATTGTGTAAAGCTGATTTGAGTGCGGTTGAGCGTGATGAGCACATTACCGGCGTAGTCGCCATTCAAGAAGCAATTTTGGCAGAGCTGTCGCTTGATGCTGATCTAGCACATGGCTTTAATGAAACGCTTAAGGCTTTTCAAACTTTGGCATCAGAAGGGGTTAAGTCAGCAGCTGAGCAAGATGAGCTACTGAGCTTTGGTGAGCGTTTATCATCGTATTTGTTCACTCAAGTTTTACGTGGTCAAGGTCTTGATGCGGTGCGTTTTGATGTACGTAAGGTGCTAAAAACAGATAGCCAATTTGCTAAAGCAACACCTAATGTTGCAGCAACCGCTGCGGCTGCTAAAGAGCATTTAGTACCGCTACTTGATGAGCAAGTTGTGGTAACTCAAGGCTTTATTGGAAGCAATGAACATAATCAAACAACGACTTTAGGGCGTGGTGGTTCAGATTACAGTGCTGCATTACTCGCTGAAGCAATTAACGCAAAAAGCGTGCATATTTGGACCGATGTTGTGGGTATTTTCAGTACTGATCCGCGTTTATGCGCTAAAGCAAGCCCAATTGCTCGCTTAAGCTTTGATGAAGCGGCAGAAATGGCCACGTTTGGAGCAAAAGTACTGCACCCTGCAACCATTTTACCTGCAAGCCGTAGCCATATTAGTGTGTTTGTTGGTTCAAGCCGTGAACCACAATTAGGCGGTACATGGATTGAAAAAGAAAAGTCTCAGCAACCAGGTATTCGTGCCGTAACACAGCGTAAAAACCAAATTCTGTTAACGGTTAAAAGCCCTGAAATGCTCCTAGCGAGTGGTTTCTTAGCGCGTGTTTTCACCATTTTAAGTGAGTTTAATATTTCGGTTGATTTGGTTACTACCTCCGAGATCAGTGTTGCAATCACTTTAGATAACGCACCAAATGCATCACGCCCTGAGCTTGATCAAGCTTGTTTAGATAAGCTTTCTGAGTTTTGTCATGTGTCGGTTGAGAATAACTTAACGCTGGTGGCTTTAATTGGTTCTGAAATTCAATTACGTCAGCAAGAAATGAACTTAATGCAGGTATTGAGTGATTTTAATATTCGTTTAATTTGCCACGGTGCAAGTAAACATAACCTGTGCTTCTTAGTTGAGCAAAGTGAGTCAGATGAAGTCGTGCAGGCTATTCACAGCCGACTATTAGAAAGCCAAGTCGCGGCGTAAGTCGTTAAAATTAATAAAAGAGCACTGCCAGTCAGTGCTTTTTTGTGCCACAACACTTATATCAAAGCCTTCAACAGAGTTACTACGCGCGCTGAAATTATGTTTGCTCAATTCTTCAAATACATTAGGAGCAAGTAGTTTCGCTATCGGCTGAGCACTTGCTTTGGCAAGCGCTTCTTTTAATGTCCAAATTCTAAAAAAGCACTGTGCCTGTTCATCGGGAGCGTCAAAACGGCTAATTAAGTCAACTTCATCTTGATGATAAAAATGCTTAGCGAGTTTGAGAAAAGGGCGAGGCTTACTGCTTTGTTCAATATCAAAACCAAATAGCTGCTGTTCAGGGTTAAGGGCTGCGCCAATTAAACCATTTGAATGTGATAAACAAGCCCACACAGGTTCTCTGCGTTTTGTATGTAACTTGAGTTTACTGTCTTTGTCATCAAACTGGCTCGATATTTCATTGAGGGCTAAATCATCACTAGGGTAAGCATGTTGATACAAATACTTTAACGTTAGGCGAGTCGCTAAGTACTCTTGCTTGGCGCTAGGAACTTTTCGTTTTTCAAGCACACTTAATTCAAACTCACTGAGTAATTTATCAACGGGTAAACTTGCAACATCAATACGTGCCGCATCCATAAGCATAATTTTTTTGGCCGTTGTTTGGCTTTGCTGCTCGATGATAAGAGTGTTCGAAAAGTAGTGACTGCTCATGGTTTAACGCTTACACGAAGGCTCGTATTTAGTTTTGTTTATTTTTACAGCAGATGCACATTTATAGGCACGAACAAACGCAAATAGTTTACGCAGTTGACTGTAATTATGGTTTAATGAGGAAAAATAATAACAGATTTGTAGATGTATGGCACAAGTTCGTGACGGCTTTCAAAGTCGATTAGGTTTCGTTTTAGCAGCTTCTGGTGCAGCGGTAGGTTTAGGTAATATTTGGGGCTTTCCAACACAAGCGGCAAACCATGGCGGCGGTGCATTTTTACTCGTTTACTTCATTGTTATCTTCTTATTAGCGCTTCCGGCTCTTTATACTGAGCTGTATTTAGGCCACCAAGCGCAAGCGAATCCAGTAAAAGCATTATCTAATGCATGGCAAGACACAGCACCTAAAGTGGGAGCCGCAGCAGGCTATATTGGCCTATTTGGTGCGGTTGTGATGTTAAGCTTTTATTCGATAGTTGCAGGGTGGATGCTGGCTTATGCGCTTGAGCCAGTCGCAAGCTTCTTTGGTTTTACTGAGTTAAGTAATTTTTTCCACAGTGACTCCATGGCGCGCAATTTTGTGTTTACACCGCTGATGCTTATTCTTACTGCGAGTATTATTTTAAAAGGCGTTAAATCAGGTATCGAAACTTGGTCACGTCGCTTAATGCCATTATTGCTAGTGTTATTAGTGGCGTTAATTGCTTATATCGCTACCTTAGACGGTGCGATGGATGGTTTCGCAGCCTACTTAGTGCCAGATTTTAGTCAAATTCTTGATGCAAACTTAATTATTGCGGCAATGGGACAAGCGTTCTTTTCATTGTCGTTAGGTGTTGGTTGTATGATGGTTTACGGCTCTTATTTAAAACCAGATGCCAACCTGCCTAAACTAACCGGTACTGTGGCACTGCTTGATACCGGTGTAGCCTTTTTAGCGGGTTTATTGATTATTCCGGCTATTTTTGTTGCCCAACATAACGGTGTAGAGGTATTTAGCGGCGGTAAATTGGTTGGTGAAGGGCAGTTAATTTTTGCGATTTTACCTGAACTGTTTAGCACGATGGGCCAAGTGGGTTTACTCGTTGGCTTATTATTCTTTGTTTTAATGTCGATTGCCTCAGTGACATCAACCATCTCATCGACCGAAATTCCAGTGGCATTTTTAGTTGAGAATCACAGTGTAGAGCGTAAAAAAGCGACCATATTTGTAACGCTGATCGTGTTTATTGCCTCATCACTTATTATCTTAAACTTTGACTGGTTATTTGGTTTAGTTATTATGGTGCTTACACAGTACCAATTACCTTTGATGGGACTGTTCTATTTCATTACTGTTGGCTGGTTATGGCAGCGCGGTAATAAATTGCATCAAGTATCGAGCGGCCCTCATTATTGGTTTGCCCAGTACATTCGCTTTGTGTGCCCGTTATTAATGACGGCGGTATTTGTCAATGTGGCGTTGTTGAAATAGAAACTCGAGTTGCGAGTTGCGAGTTGCGAGTTGCTAGTTTTAAGTGAAAAGACAAAAAGTAAAAGGCGTGGGGTTTAAACCTCACGCCTTTTTTAATTTAACGTGCGCTTGCTTTAAATAACTTCGTTAGTTAGTGGTAAGCCTTGGCTTATTTCATTGGCACTTTGTAATGTGGTGCAGGCGATTTCGCTAAGTGCTTCTTGGGTGAAGAAGCCTTGGTGACCTGTTACTAAAACATTCGGAAAGCTAATAAGGCGTGAAAATATATCGTCTTGCATGATTTCTTCACGATGATCTTTAAAGAATAACTCTGACTCTTGCTCGTACACATCAAGGCCTAGGTGTCCGAGCTTTTTAGACTTAAGCGCTTGAATACATGCTTGAGTATCAAGAAGTGCACCACGAGAGGTATTAATCAGCATGACACCATCTTTCATTTTCTCAAATGCGCTAGCATCAATTAAATGATGGGTGTGCTCGTTGAGCGGACAATGCAATGAAATGACATCACTTTGGGTAAGCAATGTGTCTAAATCGCATAGGGTGTAAGGGCCTTCACCAGCCATAGGGTCGCACACGAGTACCTTAGCTCCAAAGCCATTTAAGATATTAACCAGCGCTAAACCGATTTTGCCGCAGCCTATAATCCCAATAGTTTTTTTAAACAGATTAAAACCAAGTAAACCGTTTAAATCAAAGTTACCTTCACGTACGCGGTTAAAGGCTTTATGGGTTTTTCGGTTGAGCGTTAGCATGAGTGCAATACAATGCTCTGCTACTGCTTCTGGGCTATATGCAGGGACGCGGCAAACCTTGATGTTATGCTCTTTGGCAGCATCAAGGTCTACATTATTGAAGCCTGCACAGCGTAATAAAATTGCTTTAATGCCAACAGCCGCCATATCGGCAATGACGTGTTTGTCGACCGTATCGTTTACAAACACGCACACTGCATCGAAACCTTGGCAGAGGGGCGTGGTATTGCTGTTTAAGGATTGCTCAAAATAACTGAGCGAAACAGACTCAGCGTATTCAGTTAGATTCCTTTCAAAAAACGGTTGCTCATACTTTTGCGCACTGAATAAGGCCAGTTTCATCATTTAAATTACTCTCTATCACCATTTTGAGGGTTTCGGGTTTGGTGCGCGGGGCATATCGCGCAACGAGTTGACCCTCTGAGTTTATAAGAAATTTGGTGAAATTCCATTTAATTGCGCGGTTTTGTGCAATTCCACGGGTATGACACTTTAAATAATTAAATAACGGGTGGGCGTCTGGGCCGTTGACTAACACCTTGTTAAAAATAGGAAAGCTGACATCAAAGTGTTGCTGATAAAAGGCATTAAGCTCATTGCCATCAAGTGGCTCATTGTGGCCAAATTGATTGCAGGCAAAACCGAGTATGGTAAAACCTTGCTGTTTATATTCTTGATACAGCTTTTCAAGGCTTGCCATTTGCACTGAAAAATTACATTTGCTGGCAATATTGACGATAAGCGCTGTTTTTCCTTGTAACGATTCAAGGCTAAAGTTTTCACCAGAAGCTAGTTGGGCATTGAAACGATATATACTATCCATGTTTTACCTGTGTGTTTTTAAACGGTTTAAATGAACTTTTTTTCATTCGCTTTTTAGTTATTCGGTTGAGATAATGAAATTGTTACTAATTTATCACTCAAATAGGTCAGTTTTATGTCAATGAAAGTCGCCTTCATCGGATTAGGTGTAATGGGTTACCCAATGGCGGGTCACCTTGCCAACGCAGGTCACACCGTGACAGTTTACAACCGCACAACGGCTAAAGCGCAAAAGTGGGTATCAGAGTATCAAGGTGAATACGCTGAAACACCAAGTGAAGCAGCAAAAGGGGCTGATATCGTTTTCATGTGCGTAGGCAATGATGATGATTTACGTTCAGTTGTTTATGGTGAAAATGGTGTGCTGGCAAGCATGCATGAGGGCAGCTATTTAGTTGACCACACTACAACGTCGGCTGAAGTGGCACGTGAAGTGGGTGCTCAAGCGAAACTACAAGGTATCGCATTTTTAGATGCGCCGGTTTCTGGCGGTCAAGCAGGGGCAGAAAATGGTGTATTAACCGTGATGGCTGGTGGCGACGAAGCTGATTTTAATGTTGTTCAACCTGTTATGGCTGCTTTTAGCCGTTTTAGCCAATTATTAGGTGAAGTAGGTTCTGGTCAACTTTGTAAAATGGTAAATCAAATTTGTATTGCTGGTGTGGTACAAGGCTTGGCTGAGGGTTTACACTTTGCAAAACAAGCTGGCCTTGATGGTGAAAAAGTAATTGAAACCATCTCTAAAGGCGCAGCAGGCTCATGGCAGATGGAAAACCGCTACAAAACAATGTGGGCTGGCGAATACGAGTTTGGTTTCGCTGTTGATTGGATGCGTAAAGATTTAGGCATCGCTTTGGATGAGGCAAAGGCAAACGGCGCAACTTTGCCGATGACGGCAACAGTTGATCAATATTACGCCGATGTGCAAGCGTTAGGTGGCGGTCGCTACGACACATCTAGTTTATTAGCACGTATCGAAGCGTTACATAAAAAGTAATATCCATAAAAAACGCGACAATGATTGTCGCGTTTTTTATTACATGCTTTGTGCGTAATTGTACAAGGCTTTTAATATATGCAGATTTTTCTCGTTATCATCATTTTCATGAGCCAGATTTTCAAGGGTGATCATGAAATCTTGGCCACTGATCGACGGGCCATCTTCACCGTGCATTAGCTTGTTTTGGCAATACTGGCGCCATTTTGCTAATTCATCTTGGCTAAGGGTGTCTGGCCAGTTTCGAGCGCGGTATCTAAATAACAAGGTAGCAAACTTATTATCATCAAAATCAAGCTGCATTGAGGCTAATTGCTCAGGGCTTGCATCTCGAATTATGGCAAATTTAGCTTTATCGGCATGGCTGGTAAAGCCATCATAAAGTTGATAATCAGGGTTAGTGGTTTCGCCATAATCACGCTGTTCGTTAAACACTTCGGTGACTTTGTCGCGAAGTTCTGAGTTGGCTTTTAAAATAGCGAGATTTTGTAAGCATTTTTCGCGGTCAATACCTAAACGCGATGCGTTCTCTGGCAACAAGGTTTTTGCTGGTGCAAGAATAGGGCACTTATTTAAATGCACGAGTTTTAAGCCTACCGGTGCTTCGTCTTCGCCAAGGTCGCTGTGTTTTGTGTAAAGGCGAGTGCGTAGATCTTCAACTGATAAATCTAATAAAACTTGCGGATCTTCAGTTAAATTAAAGCAAATAATGGCGTTTTTATTGACTGGGTGAAAGCTCATTGGTGCAATCCAGCTGGTGCAGCCTTGGCTTGCCGGAATTCGTGACGAGGTGTGTACCAGTGGTGTCATGTTAAATACATCAACTAAATCGGCCAGTGCTTTTTTAGAGCGTAAGCTAAAGAAAAACTGATACAACTTTGGTTGTTTTTCTTTTATTAATTTTGCCAGCGCTATGGTTGCTGTTACATCACTTAAAGCATCGTGAGCGGCAGCGTGTTCAATGCCATTGGCAACGGTTAAGTGCTCGAGCTTAAAGCTTGGTGTACCGTCTTCTTTAAGCGGCCACTCAATGCCTTCTGGGCGTAGTGCATAACAGGCACGCACTAAATCAATAATATCCCAGCGGCTATTATTGTTTTTGTATTCACGCTCGTATGGGTCATAAAAGTTACGATATAAGCTGTAACGTGTGACTTCATCATCAAAACGAATACTGTTATAGCCCGCAACACAGGTATTAGGTTGGCTAAATTCAGCATGGATCTTTGCCATAAACTCAGCTTCAACTAAGCCTTTTTGCATCGCAACTTGCGGGGTAATACCCGTTATTAAACACGCTTCAGGGTGGGGCAAGTAATCGGCAGCTGGCTTGCAATACTCAATTAACGGCTCACCAATAATATTCAAATCGAGATCGGTACGAATACCTGCAAATTGACTCGGGCGGTCCTTTTGCGGGCTTGCGCCAAATGTTTCGTAGTCGTGCCAATAAATTGTTGGTTGCTGTTGTTCTGGATATGCCATGCATTAAACCTTGCTAAGCGTCGGGCCGCTTTGACTTATTTTTTGAATTAACAGAATTATGGCATAGAGCCTAGCTAGTTTATAGAGCTAAACGGTTTGATACTGTTCAGCGTACGTTTTGCATACACGGTTAGTATAAAAAATGGCCTAACGATTTAATTTTATGCTTATATAGGGTCTAGTCGTTAGTTTTTACCCAAATTTGTATTTTAGTGGCTCGGTATTTGCTAACGAAAACTATCTTTAACAATGAAGGAACAAAAAAATGACTTTATCAGCTTTATTACTATCTACTTTAGCATTCGACGCAGCACCAGCTCCTAGCTTTGATACTACAAAACTTCAAGGCTCTGGTGGAATCGTAATCATTAAAGAAAAGAAAAAGGAAGAGCTACAAGGTTCTGGTGGAATAGTGATTATTAAAGAAAAAAAACCTAACTAAACAATAGACTATTCAAAATAACCAGCTCAAACAGCTGGTTTTTTTTGCTACATAGTAATATCCTTATGCTTGGTGTGAAGGGTAAACTATGTTTGAATACTTAGCAGAATTATACAACAAGGCATTATTGGTCAGTGAAAACAGAGAAGTGTTTTCATATCAAGTACTCATATCATTGTCTTACCTCTTAGCCCTCATATTTTCAATGATACGAGCAGTAAAAGATAAAGAGTTATTTAGTGACTTTTTAACAATAGCTGTTGTCGTCACGAAATACATGCTTACAACATTATTAATGGAATATGCATTGACTTATATTCAAGAAAATCATGCAGTTGATAATGTTCAGAATGTTTATCTTGGTTTAAGCGCTACTTCATTGTTTAGTATGTATGTGCTTGCAAAGCTCCATGAAAAGTTTAGTTATAAGTTTGGCTTGCTATTCTTTTGCGTAATTAAGCTAACAGTAGTTCTTTCAATAGCTCACTTTATTCTTTGGTTTAAGTTTGTTGTGTTAGACATACAAGCTGAACACGCCTACATACACTACATGTATAGCTTTATTGTGCTCTATATAAGTATTGTGCTTGCTGTAGTGATGTTGTTCCCAGGCCTTTTGAAAACGAAATTAAAACTTTTGCTTAGTCCAAGCTGGCCGTTTGGAACAAAAAATTAACATGAATTTATGATGCTTTTCAGTCTCATACCATCATTTATAATGCTTTTTCCTGATGTATTACGGACCAAGTTTGGGTGTATAGTAACATTTAGTTTACCGAGGGATCGTAATGCTTGAACTAATTTACATAGCCATTGCCGTTTTAGCTGTCTTGCTGATTGCAAGTACATGGCTAATAGCGCGAAAAAATATCTTCGAAGATCAAATCAGGTCTAAATCTGTTGAGGTTGTTTGGTGCACGTTACAAGCCGAGCATGAACCAGATATCAGCAAAGCAATTAAACTATTCAATAAAGCTGAACAACTAAAGAGCGAAATAGCCACTTTAATGGGCAATTCACCGCACGCTGCACATTTTAAATTAGCAGAACCGAGCGGGCTTGATAGCGATAAAATAAAGGAGTTATCGCTTGGGGAGCTGCAGCGATACTACGATAAGCAAAACAACATATCTGACATTTACAATAAAATGTACAAAGGTAAGAATTAGTAAAAAGCCAGGTTATTTAACCTGACTTTGTATTTGTAGCTCATTTTCTATTTGTTTTAGCTGAATGTCAGCAAGTTGCTTAAGCGCTTCTTGTGTTTGGTTTTCACCCTTAATTATCCCTGCCATTGATAGCTTTTTTATACTCTTGATAATACCGTTACTCACTGCTTCTAATACCGGCCCATCGAGTGTAGCTGTGGTTTGGTTATTACCATTAAGTAGTGAATCAAAGCTAACCTCAGAAGCTTTAGCCACTTTATCAATTAACTCATAAGGCACAGCTGCAAGCTCAATACTTTGCTCACAAAAGCCAAGTTGTAATGATAAATGTTGCTCTAATTCTAAATTATTTCGCACCTGGCAAAGCGTACATAAGCGCATAAAAATATCACTTACATGCTGTTGCTCAGTGCTGAGCGTTTGATTGAACATAGCATGTCCTTGCACTGCTTTTTTATTTATATTAAACGACTTTTTTAAAAATCTCATGCATAAAGTGATAGTTATCGAATTTTTTAACTCATATACAATGCTATTTGATGATACAAGCCAATTCCTAGTAATACATTGAAAGGAAAGGTAATGCCTAAAGAACATAACATGGCTAAGCCTATATCAGCATCAGGAATAGCTGCTTTTATAGCGGCTGGAGCTGCAATATAAGAGGCACTTGCAACTAGGCTTGCTAATATCACTACCGAGCCCAGCTCTAGTTGAAGGGCTGTACCCACACAGACGCCGATGGCTCCTAATAGGTTAGGTGTTATAAGTGCAAATAATGCTAAACGCCAATGATGCCATGGAATAGGGCGTAGTGTTTGTGCGGCCATTAAACCCATTTCGAGCAAGAATAACGCTAATACAACTTTAAAGCTGTTTGTTAACAGGCTAGTTACTTGGCTGCCTTGTTGTGTGCCGTACATCATGCCAATAATCACACCACCTACAAGCAGGATCACGCTTTTGTTAGTGAGTGTTTCATGCCACAGCGCTTTTAGTGATAGGTTTTGCCCAGAACCATTTCCAAGACGACGGAATAGTAATAAACCAACGATGATGGCCGGTAATTCAAGCATTACTAAATAAAGCGTAACTTCAGCACCAACATTTAGAGAGTTCGATTCGGCATAAGCTAAAGCAACGGCAAATGTCCCCGCGCTTACTGAGCCGTAATGGGCGGCAATACTTGCGCTATTAGCAACAGAGAGTTTTAGCAATTTGTTTAAAACAGGGTACAGCATTAATGGTATTAAGCCCCCAAGCAGTAACACAGCGCCCATTTCGGGTAAGAGTTGCCAATGTAAATTGCCATGCAGCACCATACCACCTTTTAAGCCAATGGTGAGCATTAGCAATAGGCTAAGGGTTTCATAGGTTGCTTGCGGAATTTTTAAGTCAGAGCGAAGTAATCCGGCTGTCAGTCCTAAAACAAAAAACATTACAACAATATCAGGCACTTTGTTCTCCTCTAGGTTAAAAGCGCTGCTATTCTAGATAAAAATTCACATAGTAAATAATTAAATAAGTGATAGCATCTTATAGATAATCATCTATAGGTCGGGTTTTATGGACTTAAGACATATTTCTTTTCGCTTACTAGAAGTGTTTATGTGTGTGGTAAAAACGCGCTCTATCAGTGAAACAGCAAGGCAGTTACACTTAACGCAACCAACTGTATCGCAACAAATTAAACGCTTGCAAGAAACAGTTAATGAGCCATTAGTGATGGTTAACCAGCAGCGCATTCATGTTACTGAAGCAGGCTTTGCGTTGTTTCAAACTTGTCAGCAGGTGTTTGGTCATTTTGATGATTATCAAGATTACTTAGCTGAGCTTAGAGGCGGTGAGCGTGGACGCTGTAAAATAGCCATGGTTAACACCGCACAATATATTTTGCCTAAGTTACTCGGCCCGTATAGTAATTTACATCCGCACGTTGAATTGCCACTCGAGATAGGCAATCGTGCTGAGGTGCTTGCCCGATTTGAAAGAGGCGAAGACGATATTTATGTATTTAGTCACCCCCCTTCGTTAGAACACGCAAAAGCGGGGCGGTTTTTACAAAATCCTTTGGTATTTATTGCGGCAAATAACCATAAGCTTGCGAGTAAAAGTCATGTAACTTTACATGACTTAGTGAGTGAACGTTTTTTACTTCGCGAGCCAGGTTCAGCTACGCGAATGCTGTTTGAGAGTGAACTACAAAGCCGAGGTTTTGTCCTAAGCAACACAGTACAAATGGCGAGTAACGAGGCTATTCGTGTTGCTGTTGGCTCAGGAATGGGGCTGGGTGTTGTTTCGCGCCATGTATTGCCACCTCACGATACGAGTTTTTGCATGCTAGATGTTGAAGATGTGAATTTGGCCAGCCATTGGTATTTTGTGGTGCGCACCGATCGCCATTTATCACATGCAGCGCGCAACTTTTTAAAATTTGCCCAACTGAACTTAGAGCAATGCTTAGATAAACAGTGGGTGACCAATGAGCTAAGCCAGCTAAATGAGAGCTTAAATTAAACTAACAAGTTGTTGCGTTAAAATGCCATGGTCACAACCTGATTACGGCCATTTAACTTCGCTTTGTATAAGCCTTTGTCGGCCTCAGCCAGTAACTCGTTAACATTATTTGTGCCTGATTTATGGGTGATAATACCGATACTGATAGACAGGTTTATTTCATGGTCATTGTGCACAAAGCTATCATTATGAATGGCTAAACGAATTCGCTCTGATAAGATTTCTCCTTGAGCTTGGCTTGTGTTGGGTAGTATCACTGCAAACTCTTCACCGCCAATCCTAGCCACTAAATCGTGCTCACGTAGCTGGCTTTTAATCTTTTTAGCAACCCACTTTAGTGCTTCATCACCCGTTTCGTGACCATGCTGATCATTAACTCTCTTGAAGAAATCGATATCTATCATCAAAGCGCAAAGTTTTGTTAGATTGTTATTTGCTTGTTCTAAATAATTGTTACTAACACTAATAAACGCTCGACGATTCAATAAACCGGTTAGCGAATCACGGTTTGCAAGGTCACTCAGTACCTGCTCATGCTCTAAGAACATCATTAATGGCCAGATCATGGCGGTTAGTGTGGTAATAACAATATGGCTGATGAGAATAACAGCTAATACTTGTTTCAAGTCTGTTTGCAATAAACCTAGGTAATCACTAAGCAGTAGTGAAAACTGGATCACCATAATCAAAGCGTGAATGACGAAGCACAACTTGAGTAATACTAAATGCATGATGCGGTTAACATGCAACTTCCTTAGCGCGAAAGCTGCATAGCTAAAACAAGCTGCAATTATGGCTGTTGTGATTAACTGGCTAAATGGTGAATCAAAAACAAGAAGTAATATTACAGCAGCTAAAACTAAGACATATGCACATATATTTTGACACATTTTGTCTGATTGGCTGTAAGCATGAATACCTAGTATGGCTGCTAAGGGAGCTGAAATTATAAGTAAATCAGCTAGATAATGTGTAATTAGAGGAAAGTCGATAAAAATACGCAGAGAAGCTGCTATTTGTGCGCATACAAATATGAGACACGAGCTACCCCAATATAAATAACTTGATTGTTGTCTTAAAAAATACAAAGACAATAAGAACGCCCCAATAATCACATTCAATAAAATTGAAATGCTGATTATGGTGGGTAAATGCATCATGACTTTCCCTGAAGAATCACTCGACTAAAATCTGTTTAATTATTATGTATTAGTTAGGTATTAGCAACCCATACAATGTAACTATAATTTTAAACTCTCTAATGCTGGTTTTAATGTTGGGTAATGGAAGCGGTAATTATGGCTAAGTAGTTTATTAGGGAGTACAAATTGACCATGAAGCAGAAGATCAGACATCTCTCCCATCATCAGCTTTAATACCCAGCTAGGCATACGCAACATGGCAGGACGTGAAATCACACTCGCTAATGTTTGACTAAATTCATTATTATCAACAGGGTTTGGCGCAGTGGCGTTGATTGGACCGTGAATCTCTTGATGTGAAAGCACAAATAGGATTAGTTGGATCATGTCGTCAATGTGGATCCACGACATTCCTTGTTTACCATGGCCTAATGGACCACCTAAGCCAAATTTAAATGCTGGCAGCATTTTACCTAAAGCACCACCTTGTTTTGCCAATACAATACCTGTTCGAAGCAAGCATACTCGGGTTTTGTCAGAGTGTGCTTTTGTTGCTGCATGCTCCCAGTCACGGCAAAGAACATGGCTAAATTCAGGATAAATATCATTAAAGCTTTCATCAATTGGCTGGTTTTCTTGGCGGCCATAAAAGCCAATTGCACTGCCAGAAATGAATGTATGAGGGGGGGATTCACAACGATCAATGGCTTTAGTGATCTGTAAAGTAAGGTTAATTCGGCTATTCAGTAAAGTACGTTTTTGCGACTCGCTCCAGCGTTTATTGACTATTGGTTCACCTGCTAAATTAATAACAGCGTCAATCTCTTCAAAATTAACTTCATCGAGTGATTTAACTGTGTGTACTTGATGAGTCAGTATGACCGCGGCTTGAATAGGGTTGCGTGTTAGCACAGTAACCTTGTGGTGATTCAATAAAAAAGGGCACAAATGTCTACCAATGAGGCCTGTTCCACCAGTTAATAAAATATGCATAGTGCTACCTTAATTTATATGTTGTGTATTTTTTATACATAGCGATGAGTGTTTTTGCAAATTTATACGTATAAAGCAGTAATTTAGATTAGTCATTCTTAATGACTATTTTGGTAGATGTGAAAGCCATTTTTTGACTCATGTTTTGCTTTGTACATTGCTTGATCAGCAAGTTTGATTAGATGTTGATGATCTAGGCTGTGATCTGGAGCAAGGGCTACCCCAATACTTAATGAAATATCTAATGTGAGTTGTTCGAGTACAAATGGATTATCAAAACATGCCAATAAATGCGCTATCATCGCATTCACGTATCTGTATTTAGCGATATTATGTGTAATTATGACGAATTCATCTCCCCCATAACGATACACATCATCATCGGCTCTAACTGATGACGTAATCCGTTTTGCGGTTTCAATAAGAACTTGGTCACCAATTAAATGGCCGTATTCAACATTGAGTTGCTTAAATTTATTTATATCTATAAATATAACAGCCAGTTTATTGTCTTCAGAGCAAGTAGTAATGGCTTGTTTTAATGCAGGTTTTAACTCTGTACGATTCAAAACACCTGTTAGATGATCATGACAGGCTTGAAAATTTAACTTACTCGTTCGCTTATAAATGATGTCACTCATGCGTGCAAAGCGTTTTAACACATAGCCAATTTCATCATGGCTATTAATCGTCAACGTTTTTGGTTTTTCGCCTTTTTCTAGTTGTTTAGTGTTTTCAATTAGCAACTTGAGAGGTTTAAAAAGCTTTGAGTTTATATAAAAAGCGCAAAAGAATAACAAGATGACCATTAATGGTATTTGCAAAGTTACGAAGCGAGTTATAAATAGTTTGTTTTTTTGGTAGTCAGCATTTTGTTGTTCTAACTTGGCAAGCTCAGTATTTTGAAACAGTAAAATATGCTCGCGGATTTGGTCCATATACTGTTTACCCTCATTAGTTAACACAATCGCTTTAGCTTCTTCGAGGGCATATGGCGTGCCTTGCATTACAAGTGTGACAGTTAACGCTAACTCTGCTAATTTTTTGTCGACCAGCTCATCAATTTCAGTAAGAGTGTTTTGTTGTTCGGGGTTACTTAGCGTTAGCTTATTGATAGTCAAAAAATGTTGTTTAACTTGTTCAAGTGCTACGTAGTAGGGTTCTAAATAGTTGAGGTCTTGAGTTAATAAATAACCACGTTGCCCAGTTTCTGCGTTCGTTATTTGATTGTAGAGTTTTTCAGATTCATCGAGCACATCATGAGTATGGATCACCGCCTCAAGCTTAGCCTGACCTTGCTTATCTAATACATAGATAATGAAGGTATTGGCAACTACCACTAAAAAAATAGTGGAAAGTAGAAGGATAAATTTAGCTCTCAGCGACATTGAAATAGAGATAGCCTATAATCATTAACTTGTAGGATTAAAGTATTGACCAATCATCGAACTTTGCCAATATATCAACAAGAAACGGCTGTTTTAATGATATCTCATGATGTTTTTAATGGAATTTGCTTCTTTAGGCTGTTTTAAGTGTGCGCTCAGTAATTTATTGATATGCTAACTTGAACTAGAAGCAGTTTTAAGTGACAAGGAGTGACTGTGAACTTTCTGCGCCAATTCCACGATATTGTATCTAATCAAGAAATTGATTTTTCAGATAAAGTAATCAAGTTACTAGAATTTGGTTTAGATGTATTTAATCTCGATTTCGCGATTGTGAGCCGCGTTGATGACAAGCTCTATACGGTCATTCATGTGGTGGCGCCTGATGATGCAATCCCTGTTGGTACGCAATTCGATGTGGAAGGAACCTATTGTGCTCACACCCTTAAAGCTAATAAGGCGCTTTCATTTCATCATGCCTCAAATAGTCGGATTGCACAGCACCCTTGTTATGTAAATTTTCAACTCGAGTCTTACATTGGCGCGCCTATTTTTGTTGGCAAAAAGGTTTTCGGCACAGTTAACTTCTCAGCGCCGAATGTATCAAAACCTTTTAGTGAAGAGTCTCACGATTATGTAGAGTTATTTGCTCAGTGGTTAGGCAACGAAATAGCACGCAATGCTTCTTCAGAACGGTTAATAAAAAAGAACTACATGCTGGCGCAAGTTGAAGAAGTTGCTCGAATAGGTTCTTGGGAGTTCGACTTGCTAGAAAATAAGCTGTACTGGAGCAAGCAAACTAAAGCAATCCATGAAGTGCCCGTCGATTATTCTCCAAACATTGAAACCGCCATTGAGTTTTATAAAGAAGGTGAAAGTCGAGGTGCAATACAACAAGTTGTTCAAGAAGCAATTGAGCAAGGCAAGAATTGGAATATAGAAGTAGAGCTAGTTACAGCAAAGGGCAATAGTATTTGGGTATCTACTTATGGTGAAGCCGAGTGTGAAAACGGGCAATGCGTTCGTTTAATAGGTACTTTTCAAGATGTAACTAAAGAGGTGTTACTTCGTGAAGAGCTTAAAAAGCAAAAAGCGGATGCTGAGCGTACACTTGAAGACCGAAGTATCTTGCTGGCTAAGATTAGCCATGAACTACGCACACCATTAAATGGCATTACAGGCATGCTAACGACTTTACTTTATGAAAAGTCAGAGCAAAAGCGAGAAGAAAAACTCAAAGTTGCCCTTCGCAGTGCTGATATCTTATTAAATATAATAAATGAAGTGCTCGATTTTTCTAAAATAAATCATGGTGAACTGAAATTAGAGCCTAGTCACTTTTTACTAAAAACAGTTTTTGTTGACTTAGCGTCGTTATATTTACCTTTATATCAAGAAAAGAATCTTAATTTTGACGTCGATATTGATATAAGTGAAGAGTGTTGGACTTACTGTGATAACACCCGACTCACTCAAATTGCGTCTAACTTACTGAGTAATGCTTTAAAGTTTACCGAGCAAGGCACTATTAAGTTATACGTATCTGCGAGGGTTCAAAATGACGATGTCATACTGAATTTAAAGGTTTCTGATACGGGCATAGGCATGACAGAAACCTTCATGAAGTCATTGTTTTCACCATTTACCCAAGAGCAAACTAAAGACCGAAAAAAGGGGGGAACTGGGCTTGGCCTTGCAATAGTGAAAGAGCTTATTGACTACATGGGTGGAACAATAAAGGTTAGTAGCGAATTCCAAAAAGGCAGTTGTTTTGATATTCAACTACCTCTGAAGCTAGGGCAGCCACAATCACATGATACGCTACATGCCTCTGATATCGACTTTTCAACATTGCCTTTATCGATACTGGTTGTTGATGATAACCAAATTAACCGCTTTGTGTTAAAAGCACACCTAGAAAAGTTAGGCTTAACGGCCGATTATGCCTGCGATGGTATTGATGCGATAAATAAGTGCAAGCAAAACAAATACAATCTGATTTTTATGGATTGCGTAATGCCAGAAATGGATGGCATTGAAGCAACACGTATTTTAAGAGATGAGCAAATTTGCCCAACTGATACAACTTATATTATTGCTTTAACAGCAAATACTTCTGCAGATGATAAAGCAGCTTGCAAACAAGCTGGAATGGATTTATTTGTTTCAAAGCCTGTAAAAAATACGGCTATTGAGCAAGCAATTGTGTCAGCTAAAGAACATTTTTTAATGTAAGAAATAGTAGTTTGTGAATACTCGGCTTAGAAAAATCATTGCTGGCTAAATGAGTAGTTATTTTAGGCAATTTTCAAATTTAACCTATACTTTTAACGGGTTTAATATGTTGGAAATACTAAATGGGCTACTCAGATAACCGCCGAGACTTTTTAAAAACATTAGGTGTTGGTGCTGTGGCTTCAACACTTGCCTTTAAAGCTCCCTATGTATTCGCTAAGAATACTCCCACAATTAGGGTAATGGGCACACATGTTACTTTGCAAGAAGAACTCAGGCAAAAAGCCATGCTTGAGCTGGGTATTAATATTGAATTTACCCCGATGGGCAGTGCTGCGGTGTTGCAAAAAGCTGCGGCAGATCCTAGTAGCTTTGACTTATATGAGCAATGGTCAGATTCAATTAATATTCTTTGGCAAGCAGGTGCCATTCAACCTATCGAAACAGAGCGCCTTACCTATTGGGATGAAATCAATCCACTCTCTAAAACAGGTAAAATTGTGCCTGATGCCAAGTTAGGCGCTGGTGACTCACCCAACAAACTTCTTTACGTGCAAGCAGATGGAACGCTTGCGACTACACCAAGCGATGCAATTAGTTTCTTGCCTTACGTGCATAATGTTGACTCGTTTGGCTACAACACACAATTTATAGAGCAGGGCACTCCTTACGAAACTGAGTCTTGGTCTTGGTTACTCGATGAAAAGAATAAAGGTAAGGTTGCGCTTGTTAATGCGCCAACAATCGGTATTTTTGATGCTGCTCTGGCTGCCGAAGCGCAGGGGCTGATGAAGTTTAGAGATATGGGCAATATGAGTATTAGCGAAATTGACCAGCTATTTGCAATTTTACTGCAAAAGAAAAGGCAAGGTCATTTTGCTGGCTTTTGGACTTCGGTACCGCAGTCGGTCGACTTTATGAAAATGAAACGCGTCACTATTCAAAGTATGTTTTCGCCCGGTGTTAGTGCCTGCAAAGGGCAAGGTATCCCGGTTGTTTATGCTTCACCCAAAGAAGGTTATCGTGCTTGGCACGGGGTTATGTGCTTATCAGCTAATACACAGGGACATGTTAAAGATGCAGCCTATGAATACATGAATTGGTGGCTTTCTGGCTATCCAGGCGCATTTATCGCAAGACAAGGTTATTACATTTCTAATCCTGAGCGGAGTCAGCCTCTTATGTCAAAAGCAGAATGGCAATATTGGTATGAAGGGCAAGAAGCACCCATAGATTTACGCGGAACAGACGGAAAAATATCTGTTCAAGCGGGTCAAGCTCGCGATGGAGGAAGCTATATCAAGCGATTTTCGAATATAGCTGTGTGGAATACGGTTATGCCGAATTATGATTATAGTTTAGATAAATGGTATGAGTTGTTGAACTCATAAGGAGTTACATTGCTAACCATTTTTTCTAGGTCTTTAGCAGCCAAGGTGTTATTGGCATTGACACTCGTTTTACTTGTAATGGGGGCGAGTTACTTTGTCTTGAACAAGCGATTGCAAAGAATTGAAACATCTTTTAACGATATAAGCCGCATTAGTAATTATGCCGTGGGTATACTTCGTATAAATAAAGATATTGTTGAAATGCAGCGTGATATTTCAGTTTATGGATTCTCAGGCAGTAAAACCGTATTTAGTAAAATAATAGAGAACTTTGAAAGTATAAAAGCACGTTTAGAAAGTGTTGATTTGAAAAGTGATGAACTTGAAAGCCAAGTTTATTTAAATTCAATGACACAGCTGATTTCACGGTACGGTGAAAATCTAGATGTGCTTGCCAAGCGTTATGAAATAAAAACAGAGCTCACTGACGTTGAGTTACCGCAAATCTATTTAGCAGCTATTAATGAATTAACCAACCTCAAATTAACTGCGACTACCAATGAAGAGAAGTTGGCTATTACTGAACATCTTAATGTATGGCATGAATTACATCGTGATGCCTCTTTGTTTCTTGCCAAAAAAGATTATTCTAAAAGAGCAGCGGTTAATAAGGCGCTGGCTATTTTATCAAATCAGTCACAAACCAACACTGATCTAAGTAATAACCGTGAACATGCGAAAACATATAAACAGGCTTTTTCGAGAGGTGTGCAGGCTAACCGAAACTATTTAAGCTTGGTTAATGTTGTTATGGCTGGCGATGCTATAGAGTTCGGTACCCTTGCAGATAAACTAAGAGAGCAATCCCTAGAAAAATTGCAAAAGATTAAAAGTGAAGCGCAAGAAACAGTAATAAAAACAGATCAAACTCTGCGTTTTCTTGCTGTTGGTGTAGTTATCTACATTATCGTGCTTGCAATCTATTTCCACCTGCATATATCGCGTGCAATTACACGTTTAACCACAAGTTTTCAATACTTCTTAGCTGGTGATTTATCAGCTCCTATTTATGATTTAAAGCGTAACGATGAAATTGGTGTGCTTGCAACTGCGGCAGATAGATTTCGGGTGTTAAGCCAAGACCTTACCCAAGCCAAGAAAACGGCAGAACACACCACCAAGGTGAAATCAGAGTTTTTGGCAAATATGAGCCATGAAATTAGAACCCCTATGAATGGCATTTTAGGAATGGCGCGGCAGTTGAGTCGTACCAGTTTGTCTCATGAACAAATGAAGATGCTTAATATTATACAATCTTCAGGGGCAGGTTTATTGGTAATTATCAACGACATTTTAGATATAAGTAAGATTGAAGCCTCTAAAATTGAGCTAGAGTCTGTGCCTATACATTTAAATTTGCTACTAGATGAGCTACTGCATTTATTTAAAGAGCAAGCCCAAAGTAAGCATATCAAGTTGAATATTTCTGTTGCTGAAGAGTATCAACATTGTGTTTTCTTTGCTGATGAAGCCCGTCTAAAACAAGTGTTGATAAATCTGTTAGGGAACGCAATTAAATTCACCGAGAAAGGCAGTGTGACGCTTAACGTAAAAATTAACGAGCATGGTAGCGATAATCTGAGTATCAAATTTAGTGTGATTGATACGGGAATTGGTATCGCAAAAGAAAATCTCGGTAAGCTATTTGAAGCGTTTTCTCAAGCTGATACCTCAATTACACGGCGCTTCGGAGGTACAGGACTTGGCCTTGCTATCTCAAGTAAGTTACTAAATTTGATGAATGCGCCTTTGCAGGTAGAAAGTGATCTAGGGCAGGGTTCTTGCTTTTATTTTGAGTTAAAAACAACACAGGTTATTGAGCACTCTGAGTTTGAAGCCGAAACTAACCAAGAAAGCGAAGAGGAACAAGTCGACTTTTCATCACTACATGTACTTGTAGTCGAAGACAATGACATTAATCAGGTTGTTATCGAAGCTATGTTAAATGAGTTTGGAATCAGCTCAATAAAAATAGCAGGAGATGGCGAGCAGGCTGTTGCGCTATGTAAGGAACATAGTGGAGAAAAAAATCGGCAAAACAGCTTTGATATTATATTTATGGATATGCAGATGCCTGTACTTGATGGCCCGCAAGCAACAATACGCATACGAGAAATGCCAGAGTATAAAGCGACTCCTATTATTGCCTTAACGGCCAATGTGCTTGAAACAGATAAGCAACGATGTTTTGCCGCAGGAATGAATGATTTTGTTGCCAAGCCGATTGACTACCAATGTTTTAAAACGGCTTTACTAAAGTGGTCTAAAAGTGAAGTGAGCGCTACGAGTGACTGTTAAAAATTGATTTTAATACCAATTTTCTTAATTAAGTAGTCTAATTTTGAGGCAAGAAAACCTTGTTGATAACAAGGCAAAAATTTCGTTATTTAGTTGTTCTAAATGAGAAATTTTTAACGCAGGTAGCGACAGGTTTAATCCCTCAAAATGATTAAGTATTATTGCTGATTGGTATAAGTCGCTAAAAAAAGAGTTACCTCTTTGGTGGTAAACACACACTGAGGTAACTCTTTTATAGCTAATTAATTAGGTTTAAATGAATTAAACCAGTTTAGCTAGGATGTCATTAAATGTTGAGCTTGGACGCATTGCTTTGAATGCTAACTCATCATTTGGTTGGAAGTAACCGCCAACACTCATTGCTGGACCTTGTGCATCGTTTAATTCAGTAACGATTTGGTCTTTTTGAGACTCAAGATCAGCAGCGATTTGTGTGAACTGTGCTTTTAATTCCGCATCATCATTTTGTGCAGCAAGTTCTTGTGCCCAGAATAGTGAAAGGAAGAAGTGCGAACCACGGTTATCAATCTCTTTCACTTTACGTGAAGGTGATTTGTTTTCAGCTAGGAAAGTACCTGTCGCTTTATCAAGCGTATCAGCAAGAACTTGTGCTTTCTTATTACCAGTATTAACTGCTAAATGCTCTAAAGAAGCCGCTAGCGCTAAGAACTCACCTAATGAATCCCAACGTAAGTGGTTTTCTTTTTCGAACTGTTGAACGTGCTTAGGCGCTGAACCACCTGCACCTGTTTCGAATAAGCCACCACCATTCATAAGTGGTACGATTGAAAGCATTTTAGCACTTGTACCAAGCTCAAGAATTGGGAATAAGTCAGTTAGGTAGTCACGTAATACGTTACCAGTTACTGAAATAGTGTCTTTACCTTCTTTGATGCGCTCTAATGAGAACTTAGTCGCTTCAATTGGTGCTAAGATGTGGATCTCAAGACCATCAGTATCATGTTGTGGTAAATACGCGTTTACCTTTTTGATTAGCTCAGCATCGTGTGCACGGTTTTCGTCTAACCAGAAAACTGCTGGCGTGTTAGTTGCGCGAGCGCGATTAACAGCAAGTTTAACCCAATCTTGGATTGGTGCGTCTTTCACCTGACACATACGCCAGATATCACCTTGCTCAACAGCATGCTCAAGTAAAGTTGTACCAGCTGTGTCAACTACACGGATTGTACCAGCAGCAGCTACTTCAAACGTTTTGTCGTGTGAACCGTACTCTTCAGCTTTTTGAGCCATAAGACCAACGTTAGGTACGCTACCCATAGTTGTTGGATCGAATGCGCCATTTTCTTTACAGAAATCGATAGTTGCTTGGTAAACACCTGAGTAACAACGATCTGGAATTACAAAGCTAGTGTCTTGTAATTTACCTTCGCTATTCCACATTTGGCCGCTAGAACGGATTGCAGCAGGCATTGATGCATCGATGATCACATCACTTGGTACGTGAAGGTTAGTGATACCACGGTCAGAATCAACCATTGCAATAGCAGGGTTGTTGTCGTATACCGCTTGGATATCAGCTTCGATTTCAGCTTTCTTAGCTGCATCTAGGCTTTCGATTTTTGAGAATACATCACCAAAGCCGTTGTTTACGTCAACATCTAGCTCTTTGAAAAGATCAGCGTGCTTTGTGAATACATCTTTGAAGAAAACTTTTACAGCGTGACCGAAGATGATTGGGTCAGACACTTTCATCATAGTTGCTTTCATGTGTAATGAGAACAACACGCCTTTGTCTTTTGCTGCTTGAATTTCTTTTGCAAGGAAAGCTTGAAGCTTAGCAGCACTCATGCGAGAAGCGTCAATTACTTCACCTGCTAGTAATGGTGTGCTTGCTTTAAGAACTGTGATGTCACCATTTTCAGCAACATGCTCGATACGTACGTCAGTTGCTTCTGCAACAGTGACTGACTGCTCAGAACCGAAGAAGTCACCGTCTTCCATGCTAGCAACATAAGACTCAGAATCTTTGCTCCATGCACCCATTGAGTGTGGATTGTTACGTGCGTACTCTTTTACTGAACCTGGAGCACGACGGTCTGAGTTACCTTCACGAAGTACCGGGTTTACAGCAGAACCTTTGATTTTGTCGTAAGTTGCTTTAACTTTCTTTTCTTCATCAGTTTTTGGCTCTGAAGGGTAGTCAGGTAATGCGTAACCTTTTTCTTGTAACTCTTTAATTACTGCACGTAGCTGAGGGATAGAAGCACTGATATTAGGTAACTTGATAATGTTAGCTTCAGGTGTTTTAGCCATTTCACCTAATTCTGCAAGTGCATCATCAATACGTTGATCTTCAGTTAAGTACTCAGGGAAGTTTGCAATTACACGACCCGCTAATGAAATATCGCGAGTTTCAACTTCAACACCCGCAGCGTTAGTATATGCTTGGATGATTGGTAACAATGAATACGTCGCAAGAGCTGGCGCTTCATCTGTTTTAGTATAGATAATTTTTGATGTCATCATCATTCCTAGATAGTTGGCGTAATGTTTGGTAAAGACTGCTAGCAGTAACCCTTAATTAGCCATATTCAACAATGCAATAGATAGCCTTGAATTACCAAGCTTAAGTGCCTTGATAAAACAACAGCAAGCAGTCTGTTAGCTGTTGCAACTCAATACATAGTACTAAAATAACCACAGCTGACAGACTGTAAAATTCTTATAGCTCAAATAAGCAAATTATGAAATTAGCCAAAAGCCTTACGTCAAAATGACGAAAAAGCTAAATTTAAGCAACAAGAGTGTAACAAGCTTGGCTCTAAAGGGCTAATAACAATTAAACAATTGGGGTAAAGAAATGGAATTTCAAGGGAAGTGAAAGATATATTTAAATGAGAAGAGTAAGCGAGGATCTTAACAAGGTCGCTCGCTTGATACTCGAATAGGTTTTACCTAAGAGATTTCATCGTTAGGCGCAATATTCGTTGCGTGTAACCCTTTTGGACCTTGTTGCAATTCGAATGTTACATCTTGACCAGCTTTAAGTGTTTTATAACCGTCCATTACAATCGTTGAGTAATGAGCGAATATATCAGTCTCGCTGCCGTCTTCTACGATGAAGCCAAAACCTTTGGCATTGTTGAACCATTTGACTTTTCCACAAGCCATACTTCTACATCCTTCTATAAGTTGACTAATTTAGTTATTCTAAACCGTGTAATTTGCTAGACTGACTAATGATTAATCAATCTATATTTGACTGTAGTTTATTTAGCCAGTCAGTCAAGTGTTTTAGACTATTTTTTAACAATTTATTTATTTTTTTATTCAAGTTTGCTTGAGTTCTAAAGACAAGACTATATTTAATTATGAGTGGCATGAAAGATTCTGGTGTTATTGAAACAGTTCGCGATAGTGAAAAGCAAAAATTGCAACCACCGCGAAAATATAAAGTCATTTTAAATAATGATGATTACACGCCTATGGACTTTGTGATAGAAGTACTAATGACGTTTTTTAATATGGATAGCGATAGAGCAACAGATGTGATGCTTCAAGTTCATCATAACGGTAAAGCAATATGCGGTGTTTACAGCGCTGATGTAGCTCATACCAAAGCTGAACAAGTTAATCGTTACGCACGAGACAACGAGCATCCACTGCTATGTAGTTGTGAGCAGGAATAAATACCAAGGTAGGGTGAACTAATTAGCCCGTCACAACGGTATATAAATATTATCTCAGTAAGGGGTTGCCAATGCTAAACAAAGACTTAGAACTAACCTTGAATGCGGCGTTTCGCGAAGCGAGAACACGCCGTCATGAATTTATGACCGTCGAGCATCTTTTACTTGCACTGCTCGATAACCCTTCTGCTGGAGAAGCGCTAAACGCCTGCGGCGTAGACATGAGCGCATTAAAAGTCGAATTATCAGATTTTATTGACGAAACAACGCCGGTTATTCCTGATCTTGAAGAAGACAGAGAAACACAACCTACGTTAGGTTTTCAGCGTGTATTGCAGCGCGCTGTATTTCACGTGCAATCATCAGGCAAAAACGAAGTAACTGGCGTTAATGTGCTAGTGGCAATTTTTTCTGAGCAAGAAAGCCAAGCAGTATATTTACTCAAAAAATCAGATGTTAATCGTTTAGATATTGTTAACTTCATTTCGCATGGTATCTCTAAAACAGATGATGATATCGGCGGTGAAGACCACGATGACATTCATGAAGAAGTGCAAGAAGTGCAAGGTGAAGAGCCGACTAAGCTTGAAAACTTTACGACTAACCTGAATCAACAGGCAATTGATGGCAATATTGATCCATTAGTGGGTCGTGATAACGAAGTTGAACGCACTGTACAAGTGTTATGTCGTCGTAAGAAGAACAACCCGCTCTTGGTTGGTGAAGCTGGGGTGGGTAAAACAGCCATTGCTGAAGGCCTCGCTTATCGCATTGTAAACAAAGAAGTACCTGATGTGATTGCCGATGCAGTGGTCTACTCACTCGACATGGGCGCATTATTAGCCGGTACTAAATATCGTGGTGATTTTGAAAAACGTTTTAAATCGCTACTTAAAGAGCTACAAGCTAAACCAGGTTCAATTTTATTTATTGATGAAATTCATACCATCATTGGCGCAGGAGCTGCATCGGGTGGGGTTATGGATGCATCGAACCTAATTAAACCGCTACTATCAAGTGGTAAGCTACGCTGCATGGGCTCAACTACTTACAATGAGTTCAAGAATATCTTTGAAAAAGACCGTGCGTTAGTACGTCGTTTCCAAAAAATTGATGTACTTGAGCCAAGTGTGGCTGATACCACAAAAATTCTTAACGGCTTAAAAGAGCGTTATGAAGAGCACCATGGTATTCGTTATACACAAAAAGCATTGAAAGCAGCTGCAGAACTTAGTGCTAAATACATTAATGAACGTCACTTACCAGACAAGGCTATTGATGTTATTGATGAAGCAGGTGCTAATCAGCGTTTACAGCCAGTTTCTAAGCGTAAGAAAACCATTGGTGTGGCGGATATCGAGCTAATTGTATCTAAGATGGCGCGTATTCCTCAGCAAAGCGTTTCATCAAGCGATAAAGAGACACTTAAAAACCTTGACCGTAATTTGAAGATGCTGGTGTTTGGTCAAGACCAATCAATCGATGCGTTGACTTCAGCAATTCGTTTATCGCGCTCTGGCCTTGCTAACGAAGATAAACCTGTGGGTTCGTTCTTATTTGCAGGCCCAACAGGGGTTGGTAAAACAGAAGTTACTAAGCAGCTTGCTAAGTGTATGGGTGTTGAGTTTATTCGTTTTGATATGTCTGAATACGTTGAACGTCATGCGGTGAGTCGTCTAATTGGTGCGCCTCCTGGTTATGTCGGTTTTGAGCAAGGTGGTTTATTAACTGAAGCGGTAATTAAAAACCCGCATGCAGTTGTACTACTGGACGAAATTGAAAAAGCACATTCAGATATTTACAACATTCTACTGCAAGTAATGGATCACGGTACGCTTACTGATAACAACGGTCGTAAAGCCGATTTCAGAAATGTGGTAGTGGTGATGACCACGAATGCGGGTGTACAAGAGACTGTACGTAAGTCAATTGGCTTTACCGAACAAGACCATTCTCATGATGCGATGAGTGAAATCAACAAAGTGTTTTCACCTGAGTTTAGAAACCGCTTAGATAATATCATTTGGTTTAATCACCTTGAGAAAGAGATTATCTTGCAAGTGGTTGATAAGTTTATTGTTGAGTTACAAGCGCAACTTGATAAGAAGTCGGTTAACCTTGAACTTACATCAAAAGCAAGAGAGTGGTTGGCAGATAAAGGCTACGATAAAGCGATGGGTGCACGCCCGATGTCGCGTGTTATCCAAGATGAGCTTAAAAAGCCGCTTGCAAATGCAATCTTGTTTGGTGAGCTAGCCGATGGTGGTTCAGTTAAGGTATCGGTTAAAGACAAGAAAATCCATTTTGACTTTGAGACTAGCCTAGAAACAGCTTAATTTATTAAGCTTAAAACAAAAAGCCCAGCAATTGCTGGGCTTTTTGTTTATTAAATGGAATTAAAACTAAGTTAGTTTTAACACCATTTAACAAACGCTTTTAGCTCTTTGTAATAAACACACCTGCTCATTCAAAGCAGCAAAAAGCTAAATCTCTCGTTAACGCACTAACTTAGCGAGCACGGAATACGATGCGACCTTTCGATAAATCGTAAGGAGTCATTTCTACGGTTACTTTGTCGCCGGTTAAGATGCGGATGTAGTTTTTGCGCATTTTACCAGAGATATGAGCCACAACAACGTGACCATTTTCTAGCTCAACTCGGAACATTGTATTTGGTAAAGTATCAAGGACCGTACCTTGCATTTCGATTACGTCTTCTTTCGCCATGTTTAGCGTAACACCTCTTTAATAGTTAAACGCTGCAGATTTTGCCGAAAATACGGCAATAAGTAAAGCTACAGGGCTCATTTTTGTCAATTAAATCGCCAACCACTCGTCGCCAATGTGCTTTTGTGCAGGCAAAAATTGGGTTTTATATTTCATTTTAGTGCATTCGTCGATTTGGTAACCTAAATAGACGAATTGTTTTGCTTGTTGTTTTGCAAATTTAATTTGTTCCATGATCATGATGCTACCAATACTGTATTGCTCATAATCTGGGTCAAAAAAGGTATAAATTGCTGATAGGGCATTGGTCATGCAATCGGTTACCGCGACCGCAACTAATTTATCGCCATCTCTTAACTCTATAAACGTAACGGGTAGCCATTGGCAAAACAAAAAGCTTTCGTACTGACTTTGGTCAGGCGGAAACATTGAACCATCTTGATGCCTATGCGTGATGTATTTGCAATATAACGGGTAATATTCTGCGCGTTCGTATTCACTATAACTGACCGTGAAAACCTTATTTGCTTTATTTAATTTGCGCTTTTGTGATTTTGAAGGGGTAAATTGTTGGGCCAAAACGCGCACTGAATTACAAGCATTACAAATAGGGCAATGTGGACGATAGATTTGGTCGCCACTGCGTCTAAAACCCAATGCTAATAACTGTTCAAATTTATCAGGGCAATAACAACTTGGATCAAGTATAACAAGTAGTTGTTCCTGACGGTCGGGTAAATAACTGCAATCAAATTGCTGGCTTAAACCAAGCCTAGCGGGTAAGTGCTCAGTCATAAATATTAATCAACTCTTGTGGTTGCCACATATCTTTTTTAGGCACATAACTGTGCGCTAATTTAAGTCTAGTTAAAAATTCTCTGCGTGGGATAACTTTTGCACCTAAAGTGATTAAATAAGGGTTTTCTAGTTGGCAATCAATAAAATGGGCTTGGTGCTTCTTAAGCCAATTAACTAATGCCCACATCGCCAGTTTTGAGCCATTACTGACTTGATGAAACATTGATTCTCCACAAAATATGCCGTTTTGCATAATGCCATAGAGACCAGCTACGAGTTCATCTTCGTGCCATATTTCAAGGCTGTGTGCTAGAGCCTGATGGTGCGCTTCAATGTAGGCATGCATCATTTGCTCAGTGATCCAGGTACCTTCTGCATCGATACGTTGCTCTCGACAGGCATTGATAACGTGAGCAAATGCGTGATTTATGGTTACACGCACAGGAAAACGCTTTAAATGCTTTTTTAAGCTGCGACTAATATGAAATTCATTAAGCTCAATAACACCGCGCATGCTCGGTGACCACCACATAATGGGCTCATAGTCACTAAACCAAGGGAAAATCCCTGTGTTGTAGGCATTTTTAATGCGCTCAACTGACAAATCCCCGCCAATTGCTAGCAGGCCGTCGGGCTCATCAAGGGCGAGTTCTGGATTTGGAAATTCAACAGTCTCTGGCGAGAGTTGGTACAGTTGCTTGATCATATCAGCGTATCGTTATTATTTGCTCTGATTTTAACAAAAAATTAGCTATAAAAAAGGGGCTGTTTCACAACAGCCCCTAGTATTTAGTACTTTAGATCAACTATTTTATAGGTTATCTAAGAAGCGTTCAGCATCAAGTGCAGCCATACAACCCGTACCTGCTGATGTGATTGCTTGGCGATAAATGTGATCAGACACATCACCTGCAGCAAATACACCTGGTACGCTTGTTTGTGTTGCGTTACCGTTTAAACCAGACTGAACGACTAAATAGCCGTCTTTCATCTCTAGCTGACCTTCAAACATGTCAGTGTTTGGCTTGTGGCCAATTGCAATGAATACACCGGCAAGATCTAAGTTTTCTGTTTCTTCAGAATCAGTTGCTTTAATGCGAATGCCAGTTACGCCCATTTCATCACCAAGTACTTCATCCAAAGTACGGTTGTAATGTAAAACAACGTTACCGTTTTCAGCTTTTTCTTTTAAACGATCGGCTAAGATTTTTTCACTACGGAAGCTGTCACGACGGTGGATAACGTGAACTTCATCAGCGATATTTGATAAGTAAAGTGCTTCTTCAACAGCAGTGTTACCACCGCCCACAACCGCTACTTTTTGACCACGGTAGAAGAAACCATCACAGGTTGCACAAGCAGAAACACCACGACCTTGGAAGTTAGTCTCTGATTCTAAACCTAAGTATTTAGCCGACGCGCCTGTTGCGATAATTAATGCATCACACGTATATGTGCCTGAGTCACCAGTTAAAGTGAAAGGGCGCTTTGAAACATCAACTTTATTAATGTGATCAAAAACAATTTCAGTTTCGAAACGTTCAGCATGCTCTTTCATACGGTCCATTAATGCTGGGCCTGTTAAGCCGTGTGCATCGCCTGGCCAGTTTTCAACTTCTGTGGTTGTCGTTAACTGACCACCTTGCTGAATACCAGTGATAAGAACAGGGTTAAGGTTGGCACGTGCTGCGTATACCGCTGCCGTGTAACCAGCTGGGCCAGAACCTAAGATTAATAGTTTACAGTGTTTTGCGTCACTCATGGTTTTTCCTAAAAACGTTTCAATACGATGTCTATGCGCCCGATTCTAAGAAAAACAAGGCGGATGTAAACAAAAGCCCTGATTATTTTTTTAGTCAAATCGCTAAGCTGTCAAATAATCCTTACTTATTATAATTTAAATAACTCTTTTTGCTCATAAAACAGGCTAATTACAAATTGTTCTGTGATCAAAGTACGGTAATTCATGACCAAGCAATATTTTTTTGGTATGTTTTAGCTAATTTTGATATTAGCTCTTGGTATGAGCTAACTAAACGAACAGGCAATTATGGTATTTTGGCAGGAAAAGCCCGCTTTTGGGCTGACTACAGAAGACGTACAGGTCTTAACCAATGCAAAAGAGTATCGCACTGAACTATTGCGTTTAATTGGTGCAGCGAAAAAAAGAATTTATATTACTGCTTTATATTTGCAAGACGATGAAGCTGGGCGAGAAATATTAACGGCGTTACATGAGGCATCACTTGCTAACCCTGAGTTAGAAGTAAAAGTACTCGTTGATTTTCACCGAGCTCAACGTGGTTTAATTGGTGCGGCTAAGTCTGATGGCAATGCCAGCATGTATTGTGATTTTCAAGAGCAGTATCAATCAAATGTAAAAGTTCATGGTGTTCCTGTAAAAGCCAAAGAGCTTTTCGGGGTACTGCATTTGAAAGGCTTTGTGATTGACGACAAATTGTTATATAGCGGAGCAAGCTTAAATAATGTGTATCTGCAGCAAGACGAACGTTATCGTTTAGACCGCTACTTTTTAGTTCGCCAAGCTGGTTTATGTAATTCGGTCATCGAATTTATAGAAACACATCTTTTAAGCTCAGCTGCAGTACCGCGTATTGATATGCGTCCACTGGTAAAATTTAATGATATTAAAGTTGCGCAAAAACAATTGATGCGTGAACTTAAATCCGCAAGTTACGAAAGCGCTGCAGAAGCCAGTGCAGGTGAGCTGGGTGTACGCTTATTTTTAGGTTTAGGGCGTAGAAGTAATAAACTGAATCGATTAATTAAATCGTTATTCGATACCACAGAGCAAGAACTTGTTCTTTATACTCCTTACTTTAACTTTCCTGCACCTTTAATGCGCTCATTACGCCGCTTATTAAAGCAAGGCAAGCAGGTAACTATTGTGGTAGGGGATAAAACCGCAAACGATTTTTATCTGCCGCCAAGTGAGCCGTTCAGTAAAATTGGTGCATTACCTTATTTATACGAAACCATTTTGTATAAGTTTTTAAAGTCACAAAAACGCCACATCAGTAATGGTAATTTGAATGTTTACCTTTGGAAGCACGAAAGTAACTCTTTTCACTTAAAAGGGATTTGCTCAGATAAGCGCTTACATTTATTAAGTGGACATAATTTAAATCCGCGCGCATGGGGCTTAGATATCGAAAACGGTATTTTAATTGACGACCCTAAGCAGCACATTCTTGAGCAAATAGAAAATGAAAAACAAGCTATTTTGCAGCACTGTCGTCGTTTGACAGGTCCACAGGATTTAGAGACGATGGATGACTATCCTGCACCGGTTAAAAAACTGTTGGGGCAGGCTAAACGTGTAAAAGTTGATTTTATTATCAAACGTTTTATTTAATCGAAAATTAAAAAAGCAGCGAAAGCTGCTTTTTTGTGTTAGATATTAGTTATCGGGCTTATTTTTGTTGAGCATCTAAAGACTGGCCGTTCACCTCTTTAGACTCGTCGCTCATCAAGTATAAATATGTTGGCATTAAATCTTCGGGTGTTGCTAACTTATCTCTATCTTCACCAGGGTACGCTGATGCACGCATCGATGTGCGGGTAGCACCTGGGTTAATACAGTTTACGCGAATATTGGTTTTACCCACTTCACAAGCCCAAGTTTGCATCATACCTTCAACAGCAAATTTTGAGATTGCATACGCACCCCAGTGTTCACGGCCTTGGCGACCAACACCTGATGAAGTAAAAATAACAGATGCACTATCAGATTTGCGAAGCAGAGGGAACATGAATTTAGTGATCATAGCTTGTGCAGTTACATTCACTTTCATGATGTTTTCAAAGGTAGAAACACAGAAATGCTCAAGGGGACCTAATGAACCTAAAATACCTGCGTTATTGAGTAAACCATCTAACTTACCGAACTGCATTTCGATGGTTGCAGCTAAGTCACGGTAGTTTTGTTTTGTGGCACCTTTTAAATCCATTGGCACAATAGCCGGTTGTGGGTAGCCTGCATTTACAATTTCATCGTAAACACATTCAAGTTTATTGGTTGTTTTTCCTAGTAAAATAACAGTGGCACCATGCTTAGCATAAGTTAATGCGGCAACACGACCAATGCCGTCACCAGCACCTGTTATTAAAATTACTTTGTCTTTTAGCGCATTATCTGCGGCTTTATAAGTATGCATAAACGTACCATCGATTAGATTTTTCATCATTTTACCATAGCAAAAAGCCAAGTTATCGAATTTATTGCAAATTAAGGTGGCGAAAATTGAAACTTTACGTTAACTTTAACTGGTCTAATGTCTCATTAATAACCTAATTACATTAAATTAACTTAGAATGAAGGTAGTAGAATAACTACTTTTAACCTTGAACACACAATAACAATAAGATTTGCGCGGAGCGAAATTATGAAAAAACTGCTACTCTCACTAGCCATTGCGTCAGCCATTACTGGCTGTGGTGGAGGAGAAACATTAGAAGATGTAAAAAATGATAACCCTCCTGTTCTCCCAACCGCGACAGTAAAATTTGACCCAGCGAATAGTGTAATCTCAGTACCGAATGATTTACTGATGAGTGGTACCCTTGATGGTACTTTAAACATGCCGGGTGAATTAGACGACAACAATGTCAGTGTTGAACGTGCAGCTTATGCTGATCCTCAGCTTGCACTTGGTGCCCTTGATGGCTGGTCAACACAAACTCCGTTTAAAATCGATTTAACTTTTCCTGCGGGTATCTCTCTTGATATGACATCTGCTGCTTCACCAGGAGCTGTGCGTATTTTTGAAGTTGTAATGGGTGCAAGCCAAACAGATGAAACTTGCTCGCAAGTGCCAGCAGGTATCGCTTGTAAATTAGTCTCTGAGTTAACCTTTGGCGTAGACTTCATCACTCAAGGTTCTGGTGATGCGGTTGCTGTGATCCCACTTAAGCCATTTAAAGCTGGCAGCACTTACATTAATGTTTTGACAACGTCATTAATGGACTCAGAAGGGCGTTCAATTGAGCCATCTTCAACTTATGCGTTAGTGAGTGAAGAGACTACTCTTATTACTGATTCACAAAAGTCACTTCAAGCGGTTATCAATAGCTACGAAAATGCAGTGACATCGGGCGGTGCCATCACAAAAGATGAAATTATCTACTCTGCTGCGATGACAATGCAATCAGCAGGTCAAGTGCTTGGTACAGTAAAACAGCTTTTAGCGGCTAGTCTTTCGCAACCAGCCTTGCCAACGCCGATGGTGCAGATTCCTGACCAACCAGTTATTACAGTTGAGCAAGTATTTGCATCACAGGGTGTTACTGGTTTATCACCTGTATTTGGTGGTGTGCAATATCAAAAAGGTAGCGTGATGTTACCTATGTATTTAGCTACGCCTACAGGCACATCGGTTGATGATTTATCAGCGACTTACTGGCAAGGTTTATGTGATAGTGGTGTTGCTGTGTTAGGTTATGCGGCCGCTGCGGGTGACTCATTCCCAACAGATCCTATTAGCGAAACTGATGGCCTTTGTATGGCGTTAAGTGAAGGCAAGTTACGTGATTTAGGCTTAGACCAAACTAAACACTTAACTAAGTACAACACAATTCCAAAGACACAAAGCATTGCGAACGTGCCAGTACAAATTACTAAACCAATTTTACCTGTGATCAATGCAATACGTGGTCAGTTAGGTATGGATGAGTTAGCAATGCCTGAAGGTGGTTGGCCTGTCGTTATCCTTCAGCACGGTATTACTTCTAAAAAAGAAGATATGCTTGCTATTACCGCACAGCTAACAATGCAAGGCTTTGCAACAGCTGCAATCGATCATCCTATGCATGGTGAGCGTGGTGTAGACGTAGACGGTGATGGCACTGATGATTTCAATGCCTCTACAGGTTCTGTATTAAGCTATATGAACTTACAGTCATTATTAGTAGCGCGTGATAGCTTACGTCAATCAGTTGCTGATTTACTTGGCTTACGCTTAGGTCTTAACTTTACCGGTTCTGCTGATTTAAATGCGCAAGATGTATCATTCTTAGGTCATTCATTAGGCTCGGTAGTTGCTCCAGCATTTGTTGCTGTGACTAATGCACCGCTAGCTGACCAAGTTGATCCAATGTTCAACGTTAAAAGCGTAGCACTTGCCAGTGGTGGTGGCGGTATCGCAAGTTTCTTAATTGAGTCAAATACATTTGGCCCATTTGTACAAGGCTCGGTATTACTTGCTGCTGGTATTGAAGAGTCAGCTGAGTTTGGTGCGTATGCTCAAAATGAAGCGTTATCAAACTGTGGTTCACTTGCCTCGAATCAAACTGCTTTCGTTACGTGTGCTTATAAAGAATATATTGGTTCACTAACGGTTGCTGGTGAAACTGCAAAACTAGCAAATATTCAAAGTGTGATCACTCAATTTGCTTTTGCTGCGCAAACAGCACTTGATAGCGGCGACCCTTCTAACTATGCAGCATCTGTTGCAGCACTTGGCACGCCAGTGTACATGAGTGTAGTGGTTGGCGATGGTGCTAACAACAATGCTGATATGGTTATTCCACCTATGGTAGCGAGTAACCCAATTGCTGGTAGCTTACCTCTTGCTAACCTAATGGGTTTATCAACCGTGGCTGAAACACAAGGCCCAACAGCTGATGCAATGAGTTATGTGGTTAAATTCACTAAAGGGCACCACAGCTCAGTGTTAACACCTGCTGCAACGGCAGATTCAGGTGCAACAGCTGAAGAAAGTGCAGCGGCAACTGCAGAAATGCAATTGCAAATCGCGACTTTCCTAGCAACCCGTGGTCAGTATCTTCAGGTGACTAATCCAGAAGTTGTTACTGAATAATCGAAACCTTACTAATTAAGTAAACACCAATTAAGTAAAAAGCCACATCATGTGGCTTTTTTTTGCTTTAAAGCGTGGTAAATTGTGCCGATGCATTAATAAATGGAGAGTTTGATTGGAATTTTTATATGAATATGGGTTATTTTTTGCAAAAACCCTGACATTTGTCATCGCAATTGCTGTGATTGTTGCCATTATCATGGGCGCTGCAGTGAAACCTAAAGCGAAGAAAGGTGAGATAACGATTGATGATTTGAGTGAGCAACTTGATGATCTTAAACAAAGCTTTATCGAAAATACTCTTTCAAAAAAAGAGCTCAAGGCTCACCAAAAACAGCAAAAAGCTGAGACTAAAAAACAGCAAAACGACGAGCCTAAATCACGTTTATATGTAATTGACTTTAATGGCAGTGTTGATGCCCACGAAGTAGAAAGCCTACGAGAAGAAATTACCGCTATTTTAACCATTGCCGACAAAGAAAAAGATCGCGTGCTGGTACGCCTTGAAAGTGGTGGTGGTGTGGTGCACGGCTATGGGCTTGCCGCTTCTCAATTGCAACGCTTACGTAATGCTGGAATTCATTTAACGGTTGCGATTGATAAAGTAGCAGCAAGTGGTGGCTATATGATGGCTTGTGTGGCCAATGAGATTGTTGCAGCACCCTTTGCAATTGTTGGCTCGATTGGCGTTATTGCACAAATTCCTAACTTTAATAAAATCTTGAAAAAGAATGATGTTGATTTTGAGCAAATCACCGCTGGTGAATACAAGCGTACATTAACTATTTTTGGTGAAAACACCGATAAAGGCCGTGAAAAGTTCAAAGAAGAGATTGAACAGACTCATGGTTTATTCAAAACTTTTGTAAGTGAGCAGCGTCCATCACTAGATATTGATAATGTTGCAACCGGTGAGCATTGGTTTGCCACTCAAGCATATGATAAAGGCTTAGTTGATAAGATTGACACAAGTGATGATATCTTATTGAGCCAAGCTAAAGAGCGTCAAATTTATAAAGTGAAATACCGTATTAAAAAGAATTTAAGCGATAAGCTAGCCGTTGGTTTAAGTTCTGGAGTAAGTAAAGCGGGTGTTAGTTTAATGTCACGTTTTAAAGGCTTAAATCCATAATCAAGCACTATCAATAAAAAACCCGCTAACTTAGCGGGTTTTTTATGGGCTGCGAATAAGTCTTTACTTAATTGACTTATGATAGTCTTCTAAATCTTTAGCGGCATTTGGGTCGTTAAATACGTCCTCATCAAATTCACCTTCAGATTTTGCAACCACACAGGTAACCATACAGTCACCGGTTACGTTGACAGCGGTACGTGTCATATCGAGTAAACGGTCAACACCAATGATGATAGCAATACCTTCTACAGGTAAGCCTACTTGGTTTAGTACCATGGCTAACATAATAAGACCAACACCAGGTACACCCGCAGTACCTACAGAAGCAAGTGTTGCAGTTAAAATTACCATTAAGTAATCAGAAATTGTTAAATCAACAGAAAATACCTGTGCGATGAACACGGTCGCAACACCCTGCATAATTGCTGTGCCGTCCATGTTAATGGTTGCGCCTAGAGGTACAGTAAATGAAGCAACTGAATTGTGAGCACCTAATTTCTTGCTCGCAGTTTCAAGGGTAATAGGCATAGTTGCACTTGAGCTAGATGTACTAAATGCAAATAGGCAGGCGTTTTTCATCTTCTTTAAAAACGTAATTGGGTTAAGGCCAGTAAATAACTTTAACAAGACACTGTAGTTAACTAAACCATGGAACAGAAGTGCAAATACAACCACACCGAAGTATAAAGCAAGGCTCTTAATTAGCTTTAAGTCGATGGTTGTAAAGAGTTTTGCCATTAAGAAGAACACACCATAAGGTGCAATGTTCATAAGTAAGGTAACTAGCTTTAAAATAACAGTGTTTAAGTCTTCAAAAACATTTGCAACACGTTGGCCTGCTTTACCGCTAAGGGCCATAGCAACACCGAATAATAATGCAAAAACAATAACCTGAAGCATGTTACCACTTGCCATGGCATCTATAGGGTTTGTTGGAAACATACCAATAATGACTTGCGCAAGGGTAGGTGCTTCTTTTGCACTGTAGTTAGCATCCGAAGGTAAGTTGATTCCTTCACCTGGGTTTACTAATAAGGCCAAGGTAATAGCAACAGTAATCGCGATTGCGGTCGTTGCTAAATAAAGCAAGATAGACTTACCACCTAAACGGCCTAACTTTTTAGGATCGCTTAAGCTGCAAGTACCACAGACTAATGATACAAAAACCAGTGGCACCACAAGCATCTTTAAGCTTGCGATGAAAATTTGGCCACCAACATGGAAAATACCATCAACAAAAAATGCTTTAATTGGTAAAGAGAATAACCCTAGTGGAATAAGGAAATCGTCTTCACCCGCTAAAATGGCTTGGAAGATAAAACCAACGATTACACCCAGTACCATACCTAACATGATACGAGATGTAAGGCTTAAAGATCGTACTTTTGACATACACCCAGTCTATTTTTTTATAAATTTGGCCATAGACTACCAGCATGAAGATTTTTATACAGAAAAATTCGATAAATAGTTAAAGAATTTCGCTTCCATTAGAGGAAAAAAATTATGATCTTCGTTTAATTTTTAGGTTAATATTAGGTAAACATACATATAAATAAGAAATAGCTAACTAGGGAGAGGGCGATGCCTTTATTACGATGGCTAAGTATTTTGTTTTTCAGCTCATTGTTAGCCGCCTGTGGCGGTGGTGGATCATTAGACAGTGATTCATCTGATGGCGGTGACGGCACAACAGAAGAGCCAAACTATGTAGTATCTGTTCAAGGCTACAACCAATCTTCATCAGAAGAAGCGAATACTGTTACAGCTGATTCACCTCTAACTATTTCGGCAACGCTGACAAATAGCGGTGTAGCAGTTGTTGGCGAAGTAGTCAGTTTTAGCCTTAATGGCGATATTGGCTTGCTGGACCCTGTATCTGGTACGGTATTGACGAATGCGGACGGTGTGGCATCGATTACGTTGACTGCAGGCAATACTGCAGGGGCTGGCATAATTACTGCCACATACGCTAATGGCGAAGAGACTTTTACTGACACTTTTGGCTTTACATCAGATGGTTCTGAAACAGATGACTCGAGTGTTAGTGGCAGTATTACTCTTGATGTGTCAATTTTAGACAGCGCTGGCTCCCCATTTACAGTTGATAACCCTGTTAGCAAAGATAATAAAGGGACAGTTACTGCAACTTTATTAGAAGAAGATCAGCCTTTACAGGGGCAGCTAATTTCTTTTACAACAAATTATACAGGCAAAATCACTCCTGTATTAGGCACTGCATTAACTGATGCAAATGGTGAAGCTTCAGTAACGTTAAGCAGTGGGGATTCTAAAGGGGCTGGTCAAGTTGTTGCTACATACACGGATGAAAGCGGTAACACTATAACTAAAATTGCAGGCTTTATCTCAAATGGTGATGATGCTCCTGTTGAAAGTGCCGAAGCGGAACTTGATATCAAGCTGTTGCAAGGGTGCGCAACTAACTGGGAGGCTAATCGTAATACAACATCACTTGAAACAACTTACCTAGCTTCAGGGTGTCGTGTCGTAAATCAGTTTTCATCTGACGAACTCATCGACGTAATGGTAAAAGTAACTGATACAAGTTCGGGTGATGGTATCGACGGTATTATCGCTGAGCTTTCGACTGATCTTGGCGCTTTATTACCAGAATCAGGAAAAGCGCTTACTGACAACTTCGGTTTTGCAATTTTAAAATTACAACCTGGCGCAAATAGTGGTGCAGGTGAAGTGTCTGTTACTGCAAAATCGGTGACAGCATCAAAAGCATTTGAAATTGCAACTGCAGAGTTAAGTGTAGAAATTTCCAATGGCTTATATAACAAAGTAGACGATACTGGCAATGTTATTGATGACGAATTTGTACCACTTGCAGCTGGCGCAACAACGGTTATTACAGTCAGTATTTATGATGCTGACGGCGCGCTGTTTGTAACGCCATTAGATGTTGAGTTTACATCTGGTTGCGTTGAGTCAGATCTTGCTGTTATGGATGAAACCGCGACAAGCATTAGCGGTATTGCAACTGCGACATACAGAAGTAACGGCTGCAACACAACACAAGGTGATACGGTTACAGCAACAGTCCTTACCGGTGGAACCCCAAAAGTTGTTTCAGTGAATGTCCCTGTATCAGCCGCTGCTGTAAGTTCGATTGAATTTGTTGAAGCAACCGAGAATGTAATTGCGCTAAAAGGTACCGGTGGCGTATCTCGAAAAGAAATTAGCCAACTTACATTTAAGTTAACAGACGAAATTGGTAATACGGCTAAACAAAAGCGCTTAGATTTTCGTTTAAGCTCAACGAATGGGGGTATTTCACTTTCTGAGGTAACAGATGCAACTGGTTATTCTCATGCTAGTGTATCTACAGATTCAGAAGGTTTGGCACGAATTCAAGTTAATTCTGGTTTTGTACCTCAAGCTGTTCGCGTGCAAGCATGCTACATACCGGATGAATTTATCCCTGAAGATCAAAATGATAATGTGACTTGTTGGAAAGAGCTTTATGACGAATGCCTCCTTGATGAAGCAGACCGAGATAGCAATGTATCATGTCCAACTGGTGAGCTTTCGTTAGTTTCTTTAGACCAGCAAGTCACAACTGTATCTGATCTTGTTTCAATCAGCTCAGGTTTACCTGATGGTAATAGTTTCACGGCTGCACCAACGAATTTTAATATCGAAGCATTAAATTATAATGGTGATCTTGAAGAAATTAACGTTTATCTAGCCGACCACTTTAATAACCCTGTTCCTGATGGCACATCTGTATATTTAACAACAGAAGGCGGTGCTATAGGAACAATTGATGGCACAGAGTTTAACCCTCAGCTGGAATGTAATACAGTCGATGGGCAATGTGTTACCCAATGGCGCTCTCAAAATCCAAAACCATTTACAGAAGCTAAATGGGGTAACAGAATCAACAGCGTTAATCCAAAAACTGATGCAATTAACTGTGATCTTTATTTTGGAGCCGCAGCGCCTTGTATGGCAGGTATTTTAAATGCGGCGTTTGATGAGGATGGTGTGCCATTAGGTGGCCGTGCCACAGTTCTTGTAACGGCAAAAGGTCAAGAGTCATTTATCGACATTAATGGCAATGGCCGCTTTGACACCAACGAATATTATAGCGGCTATGACCTGACAGAAGCATTTATCGATCATAATGAAAATGGTTATTATGATGGTTTAGCAGCAATTTACGACCCAGTTACTGCATCAGTGACAAAGGCCGCTGAAAATTGTCAAGAAGGTGCTACTGATGATCCGTGTAGTCCAGAAAATACGAATGCGGGTCATTTTGAAGAAAATTGGGATATTGATCTTAATGGAATGCATACACTCGCTGATGGAAAATATAATGGTTTAGTGTGCCGAGAAGAAGCAACAACGCCTTCAGATAGTGATACTTTTGAAAGCCTGTGCACTAAAGAGTTAGTTGATATTCGAGATTCGTTTGAAATCATTATGTCAGGTAGTACAGCTTATTCTCGGTTTGTAGTGACAAAAAATGAATTGCGTAGTCGATTTGCAGCTGCTCTTGCTGAAACAACTGAGGATGATCCTACAGTTTTCACCGATAATGCAATGCAACTTGCTAGGGATATTGAGGAATGTAATCCAATCCGACGTTTTCCTGCAGCTGATGTAAAAGGTGCGTTTGTTCTCGATTTAGAGGAAACAGCTGATACTAATTATTGCGATGTGAGAAATATCAACATTACAACTGCTGATTCTGGAACTGAATTAGCCGCGTTAACTTTCGCAGTCTATTACTCTGATATTTTTAATAATCCAATGCCTGCAGGAACGAGTGTATCTGTAACTACTGATAATGGTGAGTACAGTGGGACCGATGGTTTTGAACTTCGAAATTCATCAGCAACAGCAGCATTTGGGGAGACTTTATCAATCAGTCGTGAAACAGAAGGGAATGATAAAACAGAAGGCTTTTTAACTGTTGAATTTACAACAGGGAAAGGCAACATTTCAACTGCTCGAATTGCAATTAGTGACGATGGCTAGCCAGTAGTTAATTGTTTAAATTTAAAAAAATGCCAACCAGAAGGTTGGCATTTTTGTTGCTGTTCTATATATTCCCCTTGAAATTACCGCAAAACACCACATTGACTAAATTAGCAACAAAAATTGTTTAATTATTCACTCAATGAAGAAAAGTTTCTATTAAAAGCTTGTAACAATTGGTGTTTGTAGATATACCTATAAATATTCGTGCTCCAATGTTAAAAATCATACTTATTTTTTTAATGTGATGGATATACATTTATAAGGGCAAAAAACTTTTAAAAATACTCGGTCAGAAATAGGCAGCTATGGGCAAATCACTTGTAATTGTAGAGTCTCCAGCAAAGGCTAAAACAATTAATAAATACTTAGGTAACGATTTCATCGTAAAGTCCAGCGTTGGACATGTGCGTGATCTACCAACTTCAGGTTCAGGCAAAACGAAGACTGCAGCGACGAAAACCCCTGCTGAAGTGCGAAAAATGTCACCAGAAGAAAAAGCTGCCTATAAAAAGCAACGCGATTATAAAAATCTTGTTGCTCGCATGGGTATTGATCCTGAAAAAGGCTGGGAACCACATTACGAAGTCTTACCGGGCAAAGAGAAAGTTGTTCAAGAATTAAAAAAACTTGCTGAAAACGCCGATAAAATCTATCTCGCAACCGATTTGGATAGAGAAGGGGAAGCCATTGCATGGCACCTCGAACAGATTATCGGTGGAGAGCCTGAAAAGTATAAAAGAGTTGTTTTTAACGAAATCACTAAAAATGCTATTCAACAGGCATTCGAAACACCTGGTGAATTAAACACTGACATGGTTTACGCGCAACAAGCGCGTCGTTTCCTTGACCGTGTAGTGGGCTTTATGGTGTCGCCATTATTGTGGGCTAAAGTTGCACGTGGCTTGTCAGCCGGTCGTGTGCAATCTGTCGCAGTGCGTTTACTTGTTGAGCGTGAACGCGAAATCAAAGCATTTATTCCTGAAGAGTTCTGGGATATCCACGCAGATGTTAAAAATACTGAAGCAGCTTTACGTCTAGAAGTAACCAAACACGCTGACAAGCCTTTTAAGCCAGTTAATGAAGAGCAGGCGATGTCAGCCGTTAGTCAACTTGAAAAAGCTGACTACAAGGTCATTAGCGTTGAAGAAAAGCCTAGTAAGAGTAAACCGAGTGCACCATTTATTACTTCAACCATGCAACAGGCAGCAAGTACACGCCTAGGTTATGGTGTTAAGAAGACCATGATGCTGGCTCAACGCTTATATGAAGCAGGTCACATTACTTATATGCGTACCGATTCAACTAACTTATCGAAAGATGCGGTTGAAATGTGTCGTGATTACGTGACAGAGCAGTTTGGTGAGAAGTATTTACCGAAAGCACCGATTAGTTATAGCTCTAAAGGTAATGCACAAGAGGCGCACGAAGCGATTCGTCCTTCTAGTGTTACTGTGTTGTCTGGTCACTTAGACGGTGTTGAAGCGGATGCGAAAAAACTGTATGAATTAATTTGGCGTCAATTTGTTGCCTGCCAGATGGTTCCTGCAGAATACGATTTAACAACCTTAACAGTTGGTGCTGGTGATTATCAGTTAAAAGCAAAAGGCCGCGTGCTTCGCTTTGATGGTTGGACTAAAGTTCAGCCGGCTGTTCGTAAAAAGAATGAAGAAGATCAATCACTACCTGCGGTTAAAGAAGGTGATGTACTCTCGCTTGTTGAGTTAGACCCTAAACAACATTTTACAAAGCCACCTGCACGTTTTAGTGAAGCAAGCTTAGTTAAAGAATTAGAAAAGCGCGGCATCGGCCGTCCTTCTACGTATGCATCTATTATCTCAACGATTCAAGACCGTGGTTACGTACGTGTTGAAAACCGCCGTTTCTTCGCCGAAAAAATGGGTGAGATTGTTACAGACCGCTTAGTCGAGAACTTCGAAGACCTGATGAACTTTGATTTTACCGCTAAGATGGAAGGTCGTCTGGATGATATTGCTGAAGGCGAACGTGTTTGGACACAAGTTCTTGATAAATTCTACGCGGACTTTTCAACTCAGCTTGAAATTGCCTCAGGCGATGAAGAGCGGGGTGGTATGCGTCAAAACCAAATGGTCGAGACTGATATCGATTGTCCGACTTGTGGTCGTAAGATGGGTATTCGTACTGCATCAACCGGTGTATTCTTAGGTTGTACAGGTTACAACCTGCCACCAAAAGAGCGTTGTACTACAACTATGAACTTGGTGTCAGGCGATGAAGCTATTGCTGCAGATGTGGAAGACGTAGAAACTGAATCATTGATGCAAATGAAGCGTTGCCCAATCTGTGAAACGGCAATGGATTCATACCTGATCGACGAAACACGTAAATTACATGTGTGTGGTAACAACCCAGCATGTAAAGGGCATATCGTTGAACAAGGTACCTTTAAAATTAAAGGTTACGACGGCCCTATTATCGAATGTGATAAATGCGGCTCAGACATGCAGTTAAAATCGGGTCGTTTTGGTAAGTACTTCGGTTGTAGTAATGAAGAGTGTAAAAATACACGTAAGTTGCTTAAAAACGGTGAAGCCGCGCCACCAAAAGAAGACCCAGTTCATTTACCTGAACTTGAGTGTGAAAAATCAGAAGCTTACTTTGTACTACGTGATGGTGCATCGGGTATCTTCTTAGCTGCAAATACTTTCCCTAAATCGCGTGAAACGCGTGCGCCGAAAGTTGAAGAGTTAAAACGTTTTAGAGATCGTATTTCTGAAAAGTTCTATTACCTTGCAGACGCACCTGCAAAAGACCCTGATGGTAATCCTTCTGTCGTTCGATACAGCCGTAAAAATAAAGAGCAGTATGTAATGAGTGAAGTAGATGGTAAAGCCACAGGCTGGACTGCTCACTACCAAAATGGCAAGTGGGTAGAAGAGAGTAAAAAGAAAGCGCCAGCTAAGAAAAAAGCGGCGGCTAAAAAGTAAGTTTACATCTATCTAGATTATAAAAAGGGGTTGCAGTTGCAACCCTTTTTTTATGCTTGTATGGCATTGCAAATGTCGATTTTTACCAATCTTTGCTTTTAGGCTGTTGTTATTCTGTCAACAACATCAAGACAGGAGATTTAAAATGCAAACACGTTTATCACAACAGCAAGTTTATTCACTCAACCCAGGGCTTGTTAAACATTTAACTGGGCTTAGCGCACTGCCAGAAGATACAAACATAACCACTAAGCTCGCTGATTTAGTAAGACTAAGAGTATCGCAAATTAATGGCTGTGGGTTTTGTCAGCATATGCATTCCGCAGAGCTGAGAAGCCATGGTGAGCGTCAACAGCGACTCGATGTACTGGCCGCTTGGCGTGAAGTCCCTGTGTTTTCAGAACAAGAAACGGCAGCACTCGCTTGGGCTGAAGCCTTAACAAATGTCATTGATAAACATGTTGAAGACGATGTTTACAACCAAGTGTTTGCTATCTTTAACGAAAAAGATATCGTGACCATAACGGCGGTAGTACTGGAGATAAACAGCTGGAACCGCATAGTTAAAGCATTTCACTTTATCCCTGAATTAACAGAATAAGGAATGGTTATGAAATTTACACTCGCACCTAAAGTTAATGCGCTAGTGAATATCTTATCAGCATGTGCTTTTTTCTTTGGTAGTACTTTATTTTTACCTTCATTTATAGAATATGCCACAGTGGGGGTGGTGTTATTCATGGTAGGTTCGTTATTGTTTTTATTAAGTGCATTAGCAGATTTTTACAGCCATTAAAAACAAAAAACCGGAGCGCACATCATTGTGTCATTCCGGTTTTTCTATATTCTAAGTAGGCGTAAAATTAGATTTGTACGTCTTTTACTTTTTTATAGCCTTCAGCTTCAAGCTCATCGTTTACACATTTTAATACGTATGGCTTTAATTCTTCGTTGCTGATGTCATCATCTTTTGCCCAGTTTAAACACATTTCAGTGTATTCTTTGATCATTTCAGCTGATGCTTCAGGTGCTTCGTTAGCGATTGCATTCGTTGCTGACACGCTTAAAACAGGTGCCAAAATTAGTGCTAGCAATGCTTTTTTCATTTAATTATTCCTAATCAACAAAAGTAATTATTACCGGCTCAATTGCACAGTAATGGTGCGCAATGTGTATCTCACTTTGCTTGAGTGAATTTATAAACTAAATTTCAAAAAAAGATAACGAAAAATTTTTATCGTAAAGATAAGCAAAAAATAACCATTCTTTTTGCTTCTAATGCTGGTAATCGTCAGGTCAAAACACGTATTATCGCGCTAATTTTAAAAGAAAAGTGAACTAACTTATGTCTGAACAAGTGACTCATTCAAAAATAAAGAAAGTACCAACCAAACTAGAGCAAGTTGTGGAGACTTTTATCTTTCGCTCGCGTTGGTTATTAGCACCATTCTTTATTGGCTTATTAGTCGCTGTGGTATTACTGCTGCTAAAGTTCTTTAAATATTTATACAGTATGGCCTTAAATACGTTCACTGCTTCAAACCAAGAGCTTCTGGTAGGCATTTTGACTTTAGTTGACACTGCACTACTAGCAGGGCTTTTGCTTATCATCATTTTCAGTGGCTACGAAAACTTTGTGTCAAAGTTGAATATAGACAACCATGAAGACAGGCCCGTGTGGATGGGTAAAGTTGGTTTCTCGGGTCTGAAGATGAAACTGATAAGCGCTATTGTCGCTATATCGGCTGTGGAGCTTTTGAAGGTATTTATTAGCTCGAACAACCATTCAACAGATGAGCTACTCTGGAAGGTGTTAATTCATGTCACGTTTGTGGTGTCGGGGGTGTTGTTTGCGCTCACAGATTACATTAATAGTAAAACCATGAACCACTAATCCCACGATTAGGAATAAAAAAGCCCTGCAATTGCAGGGCTTGGTTTTTAACAACTGATTATTAATTCAGGGTTGCGTAAAAGCAACCGAACCCGGGCAGAGTGACTGTATTATTGTTTAATTCAGCTGTGTGATGAGAGATCTCAGTATGCTGTGAGGTCACAGAATCAGAAATTGTCAGTTCACTACTTTGTGCACCTAAGTTGAATGCACAAAGCATTTTAGTGCCGTTAAGCGTTCTATAAAAAGCAAGCACTGGCTCTTGCGTATCGATAAATTCAATGTCGCCTTCTAACAGTACATCCTTATCTTTACGCCATGCCATAAATTCACGGTAGGCATTCAAAATAGAATCTTTATCTTGATCTTGCGTATTTACCGCAACTGGTTTGTGCGCATCGCCCACAGGTAGCCAAGGTTTTACTGTTGAGAAGCCAGCTTGTTCAGCATCTGCGGCATCCCATGGCATTGGTGTACGACAACCGTCACGGCCTTTAAAGTTTGGCCAGAATGTAATGCCATATGGGTCTTGTAAGTCTTCAAATGCGACTTCTGCTTCACCTAAACCAAGTTCTTCACCTTGGTACATACATACGCTACCACGTAACGAAGCAAGTAGGGCTGTTAGCATCTTACATTGCTGAGGCTCAATTTCTTCACCTTGACTCCAGCGGCTAGCAACACGCTCTACGTCGTGGTTACTAAATGCCCAGCACGGCCAGCCTTCAGTCATGCGCTGCTCTAAAGTGCTCACTGTGGTACGAATATATTCTGCGCTATAGTCGTTAGTAAGTAGCTCAAAGCTATAACCCATATGAAGTTTGTCACCACCTGATGTGTACTCAGCCATGGTTGCCAGTGAATCTTCAGATGAGATTTCACCTAATGCAACTGTACCAGGGTACTTGTTTAGTAGGGCACGAATGTCCTGCATAAAACTAAGGTTTTCAGGTTGCGTATTATTGTAGTAGTGATACTGGAACGCATAAGGGTTGTCTTCGCTAAAGCCTCGGCCTTGACGCTTCTCTGGTGGCTTAGCTGGATTATCACGTAATTGAGCATCGTGATAGCAAAAGTTGATTGCATCTAAACGGAAGCCATCAACGCCTTTCTTCAGCCAAAACTCAACATTATCTAATACGGCTTTACGAACTTCAGGGTTATGAAAGTTTAAATCTGGCTGTTCAGCAAAGAAGTTATGTAAGTAATATTGACCACGACGCGGTTCCCATTGCCATGCAGGGCCACCAAAAATTGATAACCAGTTATTTGGTTGTGTGCCATCAGGCTTTGCATCAGCCCAAACGTACCAATCTGATTTGTCGTTGGTTTTATCTTCACGGCTATCAAGGAACCATTGATGTTGATCTGAGGTATGGCTCAATACCTGATCAATAATGATCTTAATATCACGTTGATGAGCTTGTGCGATGAGTTCATCAAAATCGTCAAGGTTACCAAACAATGGGTCGATATCACGATAGTCACTGATGTCATAACCAAAGTCTTTCATTGGCGATTTAAAGAATGGTGAAACCCAAATAGCATCAACACCTAGGCTTTTAATATAATCAATGCGATCAATGATACCTTTGATATCACCAATGCCATCGCCATTGGTGTCTTGGAAACTGCGCGGGTAAACTTGATAAATAACCGCACCTTTATACCACTGCTTTTGAGCCATGTTTTTCTCCATCGTGACACTCAGTGTATGTAAACTGTTAGGCAACCGTTAATGCAATATGTTGCCGGAATGTCAAAAGCATACGTGAAGGGTGAGATACTGTAAAAACTCTGCATACGTATGCACGCCAAATTCATCATTGATCTTAGTAAAATTTATTAACTTGATTTAAAAGTAAACAACTCGAATATCTACTAATGAAATTTACCAATTAGGACTGCTGCGCTTTAATTATGATCGCGAATACCAGCTTGGTGCATAATATATCTGGCTTACACCACGATGGTGCAATAACAGTATTGGTAAGACCAATTATCATTGGTATGGACTGGTACCCATTATAATTGCGTTAAGTCACCATCTAACCGAGATAAATGGCTTAGTACCTATTTTTGTAACCAAATTGGGGGCGAAAATATAGCGAAAATGTTTCATTACTATTAATTTACACAGTAAAATTGATAAATCATTTATATTCAATTGCTTAGGTGGGTGCATTGTAAAGATGTTGTTAAAATTTGTGATGTTCGACTACGCTGAATACGTATGCATAAATTTGTTAAGAAAATAATCAGAGCGTTAATATTCAATTCGACAACAAAATCAGTCAGCGAATAACAGCTATTATGTTCATCAATAACTGCAACACGTTGGCATTACAATTTGGGTAATGGGAAAACATCATGTCTATGTTCAAACCAAGTATATTAACTCTGGCTTTAACAGCCGCAGGTTTAAATAGCTTTGTAGCGTATGCTGCAGAAGAAGACCAAAAAGCAAAAAACGATAACGTTGAAGTTATCGAAGTAAAAGGTTTTCGTGGCAGTGTTGTAGAATCTATTAATACTAAACGCTTCTCTCCTGAAGTAGTTGAGTCAATCTCAGCAGAAGATATCGGTAAATTACCTGATTCATCAATTGCAGAATCAATCGCACGCCTTCCTGGTTTAACAGCACAACGTCTAGACGGTCGAGCTAGCCGTGTAAGTGTTCGTGGTTTCAGTGAAAACGAAAGCGCAACAACATTCAACGGTCGTGAGCAAGTTTCAATTGGTGACAACCGTGGCGTAGAATTTGACCTTTACCCATCAGAAATTATGAGTGGCGTAACGGTATATAAAACACCAAGCGCTGGTATTGAAGCAGAAGGTATTGCTGGCGTAATCGACATGCAAACTGTTAAACCTTTAAGCAAAGGTGAGCAAGTTATCATGTTCAACGGCCAATACGAGCAAACTGGTTTTGATAAATTAAACCCAGACGGTGACGATAAAGGTTTCCGTGGTACGGTTTCTTACATTGACCAATTTGCAGATGACACAATCGGTGTTGCATTCGCTTACAACACGATGAGCTCTCCAAACCAAGAAAAACGTTGGAACTCTTGGGGTTACCCTGAATATACAGGTGAAGATGGTAATACGTACTCAATTTTAGGTGGTGCTAAGCCATTCGTACGTTCATCGACTCTTGAACGTGACACAGCCATGCTTGTTATTGAAGCTGCGCCGACTGATCGCCTAAACATGACATTCGATGCCTTATACGTTGATTTTTCTGATGAAAAAATCTTACGTGGTATTGAAGTGCCATTTGCTTGGGGCCAAGGTTCAATCGACCCAAGCTCAGCTGTAATTGATGCTGACTCTGGTTTCATCACAAGTGCAGTAACTGAGGGTCAACGTGTTGTTGTTCGTAACGACTACGAAGAGCGTAACGCTGAGCTAACTCAGTTTGGTTTTAATGCAAAATACGACATCAGTGATGACTGGTCAGTAGAATTTGACGTAAGCCGCTCTGAAGTTGAGCGTCAAATCTGGAGTATCGAAAGTTACTCAGGTACAGGCCGTGGTGATGCAAATGGTGTAGCTGATACGATTGGTTATGAGTTTGACGGTGGTAACACTGGCGCGCAATTCAGCCATAACCTTGATTACAGCGATTATGATTTAATTCAACTTGGCGGCCCATTATCATGGGGTGCAAGTGCTGCACTTAACGATAAGTACGGCCTTACTGATACTGCTTATCAAAATACTGCGCAAGATGGTTTCATCAACGCACCAGAAATCAATGATGAATTAAGTACATTAAAGCTTGCTGCAAGCAAAGTACTTGATAATGAATATATTAGCCGTGTGTCATTTGGTATGTCATACCGTGACCGTGAAAAGAGCAAGTTGTCTGAAGGTTACTTCATGACACTAAAAGACTTCTCTTTATCAAACCCTGGTATGTTATCTATCCCAGAACAATACCGCTTAGGGTCAGCTAGCCTTGATTTCATTGGTATGGGCAACATGGTTGCTTACGATACCAACGGTCTAGTGAATGATGGTTACTATAGCCTGCTTCAAGAAAGCTTAACTGATTCAAAACACAAGACACAGTCTTGGACAGTTCAAGAAGAAGTAACTGCGTTTTTCGCGCAAGCTGACATTAATGCTGAAATTGGTTCAATTCCTGTAACAGGTAACGTTGGTGTGCGTTATGTGAAAACTGAACAGTCTTCACAAGGCTTCGCTGCTAACACTGTGGATGGTTTAGTTGTTGTATCACCAACAGATGTAAGCCATGACTACAGCCACTTCTTGCCAAGCATCAACTTATCTTTTGCAATTGATGAAGAGCAAACTGTACGTTTTGGTGCTGCGAAAACGATTTCTCGTGCTCGCTTAGACGAAATGAACTCATCAGTTAACGCTTCTTACAATCAACAACCTGATGAAAACGGTAACTACTGGAGTGTATCAGGTGGTAACCCAGAGCTTGAGCCAAAAGAAGCAACTGGTTTTGATTTAAGCTACGAAAACTACTTCCATGAAGAAGGTTACTTCGCGGCAGCTGTGTTCTATAAAGATATCACTCAGTGGATTTTCGATGGTACTTATGAAATCGACATGAGCGGTGTAGCTGACCCGTCTACTGGTGAAATCCCTGAAACTTCAACAGGTACAGGTTCAGGTAAAGTGAACGGTGGTTCTGGTGACTTATGGGGTTACGAGCTTTCATTAACACTACCATTCACTATGTTTAGCGAATCACTTGATGGTTTTGGTTTAATCGCAAGCCATACAGGTGTTGAGCAAGACTTAACTGACCAAAATGGTAATGATTATGAGCTACCTGGTCTATCTGACCAAATTGATAGCTTAACAGTTTACTTTGAGCGTAACGGTTTCCAAGCGCGTACTAGCATGCGTAAGCGTAGCGACTTTAAAGGTGACGTTTACGGTTTAGGTTTTGCGACTACACAAGTTGACATTAAAGGCGAAACAATTTGGGATGCTCAAGTTGGTTATGACTTTAGCGAAGGCGGTGTAGAGAGCCTTGACGGTTTATCTGTAACATTCCAAGTACAGAACATCACAGAAGAGCCGTTCACATCACTACAAGGTGATAATTCACTTCAAGTACGTGACTACCAAGACTACGGTCGTACATTCCTGTTAGGCTTCAGCTACAAGCTGTAATGAGCTAAAACAGCGATAGAAAATTGCCCTTGTGATTTGTTTTACAAGGGCTTTTTTATATCAGTGAGCTACACTCAATGAATTGAAATTGGCGTTAGGTGTACTATGGAAACAAAAAAAATAACCAAGGTCGTGATTGCCGGTGGTGGCACAGCAGGGTGGATAACGGCTGCTTTACTTAATAAAGTGTTAGGCAAAGTGCTCGATATCACCTTGGTAGAGTCAGCAGAGATCGGCACTGTTGGTGTAGGCGAAGCGAGTATTCCACCTATTTTGCATCTAAATGGTGCGTTAGGCATTTCTGAAAAAGAATTTATTAAGGCTACTGGAGCCACGATTAAGCTTGGTATTGAGTTTGAAAATTGGCGCAGCCAAGGCCACAGCTATATGCATGCCTTTGGTGAGATAGGTAAGGATTTTCCGTTTTGTGAGTTTTATCATTTTTGGTTAAAAGCAAATCAAGCTAATAATGCGCCTGATTTTTGGGATTTTTCACTTAATTATCAAGCTGCCAAAGCGGATAAATTTGCTCACCTTAAGCACATTCCTAACACTCAGTTGGCGGGCTTACATTATGCCTACCATTTTGATGCCACTCGATATGGCGAATTCTTAAAGGAATTAGCGCAATCACGGGGCGTAAAACGCATTGAAGGCAAAATTGAATCGGTAAATCAATGCCATGAAAGCGGGTATATTCGCTCTTTGCTACTTAAAAGTGGCGAGCAAATAGACGGCGACTTATTTATTGATTGCACCGGTTTACGTGCTTTATTGATAGAACAAACTCTTAATACTGGCTTTGAAGATTGGTCACATTGGTTACCATGTGATAGTGCAATTGCGGTGCAAAGTGAATCAGCTTCAGATGCAATTCCTTATACACGTTCAATTGCAAGAGGCTCAGGCTGGCAGTGGCAAATACCATTACAGCATCGTGTAGGAAACGGCATTGTATATTCTTCTCGTTTCTTATCAGACGAAGCGGCAAAGCAACAGCTTTTGGATAACTTACCGGCTAAACCACTGACAGAGCCACGCGTTATTAAATTTAAAACAGGCCGCCGTTTAAAGCAGTGGCATAAAAATGTGGTATCGGTTGGCTTATCAAGCGGATTTTTAGAGCCATTAGAATCGACCAGTATTCATTTAATTCAAAGTGCAGCCATTCGTTTAATTAAGTTTTTTCCTCATCAAGGTATTAAGCAATGCCTTGTGGATGAATTTAATCAACAAAGTAAAACAGAATTTGAGCGAATTCGTGACTTTATTATTCTTCATTACAAGCTTACTGAGCGTGAAGACAGTGCGTTTTGGCGTTTTTGTAAAGGCATGGATATTCCAAGCAGTCTTAAAAAGAAAATTGAGCTATTTAAAACCAGCGGCAAAATTGTCCGAGAAGACGATGAACTATTTGCCGAAGTTGCGTGGCAGCAAGTGATGATAGGGCAAGGGCTAATTGCAGAGGATCACCATCCATTAACTGATGCGTTATCAGACGAGCAATTAAATGAGTTATTTAGCAATCTAAAAACCTTGATTAATAGCACTGTCGAGCAGCTGCCGACCCACAGTCAATTCTTAGAAAAAGTACAAAATTAACTATGAAAAAAACACAATCATTTTTAGCGCTAACGACCGCATTTACGCTTTTCAACTCGACAGCCAGTTTTGCTATTACCGCGTCACCAGAAAACTGGTGGGTGGGCATGCAAAATGACTCGTTACAAGTCATGCTTTACGATAACAATATTGCTAACAAAGCGTGGCAAATGATGCCTTACAAAGGCGTTGAGTTTAAAGGGGTGACAACAACGAATAACCCTAATTACGCGTTTTTAGATTTAACCATCAGCGATAATGCAAAGGCGGGAACACTAACCTTTAAAGCTAAAGATGGCACAGAATTTACTTACCCATTAAATACCCGTGATAAGCAAAGTGCCAATCGTCATGGCTTTACAAATAAAGACACCCTTTATTTAATCAATCCTGATCGCTTTGTAAATGGTGACCCAAGCAATGACACCGTTGCAGGTATGCAGGAGGCTGCAAACCCAAGCTTTAAAGGTGGTCGACATGGTGGTGATATTCAAGGTGTTATTAATAGCTTAGATTATCTTGAGGACCTCGGCGTGACTCAACTTTGGTTAACACCTGTGCTTGAAAATAACATGCCAAGTTATTCTTATCATGGTTATGCCATTACTGACTTTTACAAAGTTGATCCGCGTATGGGCAGTAATGCGCTTTATAAAACCTTATCTGTAGAGGCGAAAGAGCATGGTATCGGTTTAGTGATGGACATGGTACTTAACCACTTTGGTTCATCGCATCAGTGGATGAGTGACATGCCAACAGCTGATTGGGTTAACTTTGATGGCAAGTTTGAAAACGGTAAAAATGCCACTAGTCACGCCAGACAAACAATCCAAGACCCTCATGCGAGCCAATACGACAAACGTCAATTTAATGATGGTTGGTTTGTTGAGTCGATGCCTGATTTAAATCAGCGCCAGCCGTTACTATCAACGTACTTGATTCAAAATGCCATTTGGTGGATTGAATACGCCAACTTAAGCGGCATTCGTGTTGATACCTATTCATACTCAGATAAAGCATTTTTAGCTGATTGGACTAAAGCGATTATGACCGAGTATCCAAACTTTAATATTGTCGGTGAGGAGTGGACAACTAACCCAGCGATTGCTTCTTATTGGCAGCGCGGCAAAGTAAATCAAGATGGTTATACCTCTGATTTACCAAGTGTGATGGACTTTTCATTACAAGAAGCGCTGATCCAAGCACTTAACGAAGATGAAAGCTGGAATACTGGGTGGGTAAAAGTGTATCAATCGCTCGCGAATGACTTTTTATATGCTGATACTGATAACATTTTAGTGTTTGCAGATAACCATGATATGAGCCGTGTTTACACTGAGCTGGGTCAAGACCTAGCAAAAACTAAATTAGCCATGACACTGCTGTTAACAACTCGCGGTATTCCACAAATCTATTACGGTACAGAGCTGCTGCTCGATAACACGCCTAGTAATGATCACGGTGATATTCGTATTGACTTCCCAGGTGGTTTTAAAGGCCAAAAAGCGAATGCCTTCACAGGTAAGGGGCTTTCAGCTGATCAGCAAGAGATGTTAGCTAGCATGAAAAAACTGCTTAAGCTGCGCCAAGAAAAACCAGCACTGAGCGAAGGCCGTTTAATGCATTTTTCACCAAAACAAGGCGTTTACAGCTATGTGAGAGAGCACAATGGCCAAACTGTATTGGTTATTCTTAACAAAAACCAACAAGCCATTGATTGGGATTTAAGCTACATGCAAGAAGTGCTGAAAGGCAATAATAAAGGACGTGATTTAATCAGCGAAAAACGCGTTGATCTTGCGGCGCCAATCCGCTTAAAAGCTATGCAAGCACGCTTAATCGAGCTTGAATAATTGCAACTAATAGGCTGAATACGTATGCATTTACTGTCCGTATGCAGCCCTTAACATTAGTATGAACTGATATTTACAGAAAAATGAAGTAATGATGACAACATACAAACTAACTGCGTTAGTAGTGGCTTCGGTTTTAGGTTTAACTGCCTGTGGTAACGATGCGCCAGTACAGCAGAACACGCAACAGCAGCAATCAGAATCTAGCCAAGCAGCTATCTCTAAGCCTGTGGTATACCAAGTATTCACTCGATTATTTGGTAACACTAACACCACCAATAAACCGTGGGGCACATTAGAAGAAAATGGAGTAGGTAAATTTGCTGATTTTAATGATGCTGCATTACAAGGTATTAAAGAGCTAGGTACAACACATGTTTGGTACACTGGTGTACCACGTCATGCTTTAGTAACTGATTATACCGAATACGGTTTGTCACAAGATGACCCTGATGTTGTAAAAGGCCGTGCAGGCTCACCTTATGCAGTGAAAGACTATTACGATGTTAATCCTGATTTAGCAATTAACCCTGAGCGCCGCTTAGAAGAGTTTGTTGAGCTAATCAATCGTACTCATGAGCACGGTATGAAAGTTGTTATTGATATTGTGCCAAACCACGTAGCGCGGAATTACGAGTCAGTCGCCAAGCCTGAAGGCGTAAAAGATTTTGGTGCTGAAGATGACACGACGAAAACCTATGCTCGCGATAATAATTTTTATTATGTAACAGGGCAGTCATTTCAAGTGCCAACAAGCGATAACTACCAAGTGTTAGGTGGTAACCTGCATCCTCTTGCTGATAATCAGTTTGCTGAAACCCCAGCAAAGTGGACGGGTAATGGGGCACGTGCCGCTAAACCTGACATTAATGATTGGTACGAAACAGTTAAAATCAATTACGGTGTGAAACCAGATGGTAGCTACGACTTCCCAACACTACCAGCTGATTACGCAGATAAAGATTACCGTGCGCACTATGCCTTTTGGCAAGATAAAGATCTACCAAATAGCTGGTATAAATTCCGCGATATCGCGCTTTATTGGTTAGATAAAGGTGTTGATGGTTTCCGTTATGATATGGCCGAGATGGTGCCTGTTGAGTTTTGGAGCTTTTTAAATTCATCAATCAAGATGCAAAAAAGCGATGCCTTTATTTTGGCTGAGGTATATAACCCAACGCTTTATCGCCCTTATATCCAGCAAGGTAAAATGGATTACCTTTACGACAAAGTCGGTTTTTACGACACGGTTAAAGCTGTGATGCAAGGCAAGCAATCAGCGGATACTATTTTCGATATTCAAAGCCAAGTGGCGGATATCGAAGAGCATATGCTGCACTTTTTAGAAAATCATGATGAACAACGCATTGCTAGCCCAGATTTCGCGGGTAGCAGTGAAAAAGGTAAGCCAGCGATGGTGGTATCTACCCTGATGACACGCTCACCAACCTTACTTTATTTTGGTCAGGCTGTCGGTGAAGATGGCTCTGAGGACGGTGGTTTTGGCGACCCAACACGTACCAGTATTTTCGATTATATGGGTGTGCCTGCGCATCAAGCGTGGATGAATAATGGTAAATTCGATGGCGGTGCGCTTTCAAAGCAGCAAGCTGATCTTCGCGCTTACTACACGAAGTTAATGTCGTTAAACACACTTCCTGCCATTGTTGGTGGTGACATGCAAGCGGTTGAACTGACAGGCTCAGAGCAAGTCATTGCGTTCACACGTAAGCTAGGTCAACAACTAGTGCTTGTAGTAAGTAACTTTTCAGAGAACCCGCAAAATGTTGAGCTAACACTTAACCAAACGTTGTTACCTAAGCTTAACCACAGCGGTTTAACGTTAACTGATAACCTAGAAAATCATGCCGACATTGTGATTCCTGACGCATCTACGAAGGCGCCAATTCAATTACAACTGAACGGCTTAAGCAGTGCAGTATTTACCTTAAAGGCTGACTATGAATAATAACAAACCAACGCTAAGCTTTTGGCAAATATGGAATATGTGTTTTGGATTCCTTGGAATCCAATTTGGCTTTGCATTACAAAACGGTAATGTAAGCCGTATTTTTCAAACATTAGGTGCCAATGTTGATGATATTCCTATTCTTTGGGTTGCAGCGCCACTCACAGGTCTTATCGTACAACCTATTATTGGTTATTGGAGTGATAAAACATGGAATAAGTTAGGTCGTCGTCGTCCGTTCTTTTTCTATGGGGCTATTTTAACGACGTTATCGTTATTCATTATGCCTAACTCACCAAGCCTGTGGATTGCGGCGGGTATGTTATGGATCATGGATGCGTCAATTAACGTGACTATGGAGCCATTCCGTGCCCTTGTCAGTGATAACCTGCCTAAAAAACAACGTGCAACTGGTTATGCAATGCAGAGCTTCTTCATTGGTATCGGTGCGGTTGTCGCGTCTGCATTACCTTGGATGATGACTAACTGGTTTGATATTGCCAATACAGCACCTGCAGGGCAAATTCCAGATTCTGTAAAATTCTCGTTTTACTTTGGCGCAGTAGTTTTAATTATTGCTGTGTTTTGGACCGTATTTACTACTAAAGAATATTCACCAGAAGAACTTGAAAGCTTTCACGAACAAGAGCAAAGCGATGACTCGGGCGAGGTTCAAAGTGATGTAAACTTTAACAAAGGCGCTGCAATCTTTACGGTTCTTGGTCTTGTGGTACTTGGTGTTGTTACGGGGTTATCGCTTGAAAAAGAGCTTTATTTACTTGCTGGTGGTTTGATTAGCTTTGGTGTTATTCAATTTATTGCTGGTGCTTTAAAGGCTAAAAACGCAACCAGTGGTGGCTTTTATCAGGTTGTGAATGATGTATTCACTATGCCAGAAACGATGAAACAATTGGCTTGGGTACAATTTTTTAGCTGGTTCTCATTATTTGCAATGTGGATTTACACCACATCGGCAGTAACTAGCTTCCACTACGGCAGCAGTGATACAAGCTCTCTTGCCTACAATAACGGTGCGGATTGGGTTGGTGTATTGTTTGCCGCTTACAATGGTTTTGCTGCCATTGCAGCACTGTGTATTCCGGTTATCGTTAAAAAAGTAGGGCTAAAAATGGCTCACGCTATCAACCTAGTGCTAGGTGCATTGGGTCTGGTCAGCTTCATTATTATCAAAGATCCAAGTTTACTGATCTGGCCAATGATTGGAGTAGGGTTTGCTTGGGCGTCAATTCTATCTTTACCATACGCAATGTTAAGTACCTCAGTACCAAGTAAAAAAATGGGTGTGTACATGGGTATCTTTAACTTCTTTATTGTTATTCCGCAGCTTTTAGCGGCAAGCGTATTAGGCCTAATTTTACGTCACTTTTTTGATAATCAACCGATTTATGCGTTAGTGCTAGGTGCAGTGTCATTCGTACTAGCAGCGGTCGCTGTACTGCGCGTTAAGCAACAATAATAAGGACACACCATGAAAAAATTTAATCTCATTACAGCAAGCTTGTTAGCGTTAGGTTTAACAGCTTGTAGTTCAGAGCAATCAGTTAATACAGCAGTTGAGCAGGTGTCTGCGCCAGGAGCACCGGGTGTTGAGCCTTTTTGGGCATACTCTGGTAAAACAGGTATTGGTACATCTTACGAGCAATACCAAGACGGCCACTATAGCGACGCAGCTGCTACTGGCAAAGTATCAAAAGTTTGGTTTTCAATCGCGAAAGGCATGATCACCGAAACCATGTTTGGTTTAATTCACCAAGCACAAATCAAAGATATGCAGTTTGTTGTAGTTGGTAAAGACTTTACCGTTACAGAGAACGATGATCTCGATGTAAGCATTGATTATTTATACAAAGACGACGCAGGGCGCCCATTATCGCTTGCTTACAAAGTAGTAAGTAAAGATAAGCAAGGTCGTTTCACCTTAGAAAAACATATTTTTACAGATCCAAACGGCCAAACATTGTTTGTTCGTAGCGTGTTTAATACTGACCTTGAAGGTGTAAAAGCCTACGTTAATGTGAATCCTTACATTGATAATAACGGTTTAGATGACTTTGCAAAAGTGACTGATGAGGGTCTAGTTGCTTGGCAAGATGATAGCTTTTTATCTTTACAAGCCGCTCAACCATTTAAAAAGGCAAGCGTTGGCTTTACCGGTGTAAGTGATGGCTTAAAAGAGTTAAAAGCATCGCAATCATTATCAACGACTTACCAAAGTACTGGTGATAAGTCGGGTAATGTGAGCTTACTTGCAGAGCTTGGTGAAGTATCAAAAAACACCACTTTTGATTTAGCTTTAAGCTTTGGTAACTCTGAAGCTGCAAGCTTAAAAGAAGGTCAAGCAAGTTTAAACCAAGGCTACCAAAAAGTACTTGCTGCATATAACGGTGAGGGTGCTGCAATTGGTTGGCAAGACTACTTAACGAGCCTTGAACCTTTGAGCACATTAACTAACAGCACCGCAGATAATGGTAAGTTGCTTTATACCAGCGCCATGGTGTTAAAAGCGCAAGAAGATAAAACTCATGCTGGTGCTTTAATTGCGTCACTGTCTAACCCTTGGGGTGAAACAGTATCAGCCAAAACAGGTTCTACCGGTTATAAAGCGGTTTGGGTACGTGATTTCTATCAAGTAGCAATGGCATTTATGGCCATGGGTGATACACGCACTGCTAAAACGGCGTTTGAATATTTAGAAAAAGTACAAGTAACAGATAACACACCAGGCAATGGTGGTGACACGGGTTGGTTCTTACAAAAGACTCACGTTGATGGTGAGCTTGAGTGGGTAGGTGTTCAGCTTGACCAAACAGCAATGCCAATTATGTTAGCGTGGAAACTACATCAAGCTGACGTACTTAGCGATCAAGAGCTGACAGATTGGTATGGCAAAATGTTAAAACCAGCTGCTGATTTCTTAGTTGATGGTGGCCTTGCGAAAATTCTTTGGAACGACACACAAATTACACCGCCAGCAACGCAACAAGAGCGTTGGGAAGAACAAAATGGTTTCTCTCCATCAACAACTGCAGCGGTTGTTGCAGGCCTTGTGACAGCTGCTGATATTGCTAAAAAAGCAGGTGACACTAAAAATGCAGAGCGTTACATATCAACGGCTAAAACCTACAACAGTGAAATTGAAAGCACCATGTTTACGACTAAAGGTAACCTTAAGTCTGAAAACAGCGATGGTGAATATTTCATTCGTATCGGTCAAGACAAAGATCCAAACTCATCAACCACACTTAATGCTAATAACGGGCGTGAAGGCTTTGATAAAAAGCAAATCCTTGATGGTGGTTTCTTAGAGCTTGTACGTTATGGTGTTCGTGATGCACTTGCTGCAAGCATTGTAAAAACATTACCAGAATACGATGACGAAACCTTAGTCGATAATCTGCAAGTGCGTTACACCTTTAATTTTGCTGATGGCTCGGGTTCATTCCCAGGCTACCGCCGCTATGGTAACGATGGTTACGGTGAAGATGAAGTGACAGGTAACAACTATGCCGAAGGTGGCAATAACACCCCTGGTCAACGTGGTCGTGTATGGCCGTTTTTCACAGGTGAACGCGGTCACTATGAAATCGCTGCAGCAAACGCAACTAATAGCCTTGATGCGATGAAGCAACAAGCGATTAAAGACACCTATGTAAAAGGTATGGAAGCATTTGCCAATGAAGGCATGATGTTACCTGAACAAGTTTGGGATGGCGTAGGCAATAATAAAGCAGGCTATCAGTTAGGTGAGGGTACAAACTCAGCCACACCACTGGCTTGGACTCACGCTGAATACATTAAGTTACTCCGCTCAGTGAGTGATAAACATGTATGGGATCATTACCCAGTGGTTGAAAAAGCCCTCAAGTAATACCTTATTAATAAGCCGCAATTCATTTGCGGCTTTTTAGTTTAAATTTGAGTAGACATTATGTTTAAGAAATTAATTTGTTTAACCTTGATGCTATTTTCAGGTGTCACTTTTGCAAATGTGATAATCCCTGAGGTGTCAGAAGGGCATCTTGATGTTAAGAAAAACTTTAGTTCAAAGTATGTTGAGAGCCGTTTTTTAAATATCTGGTTACCACCAGGTTATAGCAACACACGTAAGTATGATGTTTTATATATGCATGATGGTCGAATGTTGTTTGATGCCAAAACAACATGGAATAAACAAGAGTGGCAAGTTGATGAAGTTGCCGCTAAGTTAATTCAAAGCGGTAAAGTTAAGCCATTTATAGTTGTTGGCATTCCAAATGCGCTAGAAAATCGTCATAGTGAGTATTTTCCACAAAAAGTATTTGAAAGTTTAGCAAAGCAAAAACAAGCAAATTTATATGAGTTAGAGAGGTATCCAGGGCAAAAGCTGTTTTACTCTAAGGTATATTCAGATAACTATGCTCGCTTTGTCGTTGAAGAAGTCATTCCTTTTATTGAGAAAAACTATTCAGTAAATAAAGGTTTTGAGCACCGGTATATTGCAGGATCAAGCATGGGAGGGCTTATTTCTTGGTATACACTACTTCAATATCCTAATGAGTTTGCTGGTGCAATTTGTATGTCTACGCATTGGCCAGGAATTTTTACCTATGACGAACAAGTATTTACTGCTTTCAAGCAGTATATTTCTGACAATATTGGCAAATTAACAACACAAAAAGTTTACTTCGATTATGGAGACGGCACATTAGACTCAATGTATCCTGATCTTCAAAAACAAATTGATAATGTATTTATGCAACACGGTTATCCAGCTTCGTTATGGCAGAGTCAATATTTCCCAGGTGCGACGCATGCAGAAGTTGATTGGGCTAAGCGATTGCAAATCCCACTTGAGTTTATGTTCAGAGCAAACGCGCAAGCACTGTAATAATTGATTGATTAAAAGAATCGAACTGCTTCTGATAGGGTAAATGCCTGTATTAGAGGTATTCATAGCACGAAGCTATAACTATGAAGTAAAAACTTAATTGCATACCAAATATTTATTGGGCATGGCTTTTGGTAAAAGGAAAAATAATGTTAAAAAAACTAGCCTTATGTGGTTTGTTAGCGATAAGCACGCAAAGTAAAGCGGATGACTATTTACTTTACTTTATGGGGGGCCAATCAAATATGGAAGGTTTTGGCTTTAATAAAGACTTACCTGCGCAGTATAAAAAGCCAGTTGAAAATACCTTATTCTTTTTTGGTAACCCTGTTGCTGATGATGCATTAAATGGTGGCAAAGGTGTTTGGACCAATTTAATGCCTGGTTTTGGAACAGGCGCAAGATCGACAGATCATTCAATTATTTTATCTGACAGGTTTGGTCCTGAATTGAGTTTTGGTAAACGTTTATCTGAGCTCACTGATAAGAAAATAGCCATTATCAAATATGCACGTGGAGGCTCATCTATTGCGCTTGGGGCTTCAGGCTTTGGTACATGGGGGCAGAACTATGCTGACAACACCAAGATTAACCAATGGGATAACTTTCAAACTACAGTAAGAGCTGCACTAGCTAACAATGATATAGATGGTGATGGTGTAGCAGATACTTTAGTCCCGGCAGGGATCATTTGGATGCAGGGTGAGGCAGATGCCTATCATGAGCAAGCATCTAAGGTTTATTTAGCTAATTTAACAAGCCTAATGAATGATATGAAAATGACATTTGGCGATAAGGCGTTACCAATTATCCTCGGCAGAATCGAAGACTCTGGTAAAACACCTCAAACACGCATGATGCCATATATAGAGAGTGTATGGGATGCTCAAAAAAAGTTTGTTAAATCAAATGCTAATGCTCATTTAGTCGCCTTTGATGAGCCTGTCGAATTCATTGAAGATAAATGGCACTATAAAAGTAATTACTATATAAAACTAGGTAACCTTTTTGCAGAAAAAGCAGCCGAAACATTAGCTAAGTAAGCTTCTTTTAAATAACTACTTAAATAATTAAACCGTCGAATTAATTTCGGCGGTTTTTTGTTTATAATAGGGCCAAATTTAAAATGGAATTTACCGTGAATAAGCGAAATTTTATTCTTTTTATATTTATTCTCATTGCTTTACCTGTGTGCTTAATTAAAGCTGAGGCAGCTGAACTTAGGCCATTTACAACGGATGGTTGTAGTTCATTTCCTGATGGAACGTTGGCTCACAAACAACTGTGGTTGGCGTGCTGTACAGCCCATGACCTTGCATATTGGCAAGGCGGTACCTTTAAGCAACGTGAGCAAGCTGATATAGATTTAAAAGAGTGTGTTGCTAAAGTGGGTGAGCAAGAGATTGCAGTATTGATGCTTGCTGGTGTCAGAGTGGGGGGTACACCTTTTTTACCAACCAGCTTTCGCTGGGGTTATGGCTGGCCATACCCTAAGCTTTATGGTGAACTAACAGAGCAAGAGCGCTTACAAGTTGAAAGTCGTCTAGCTGAGCTTAAAACTGATCAAATTAAATAACCTATCGCTACCTAAATTCTTTACAGGTTTTAGATGCATCCTTGATCACAGTTGCGACAGCGCTTTTGGCAAAACGTGATGACATGTAAAGACCTAATTGGTAGTCCGGCATTTTAATGCGTGTGACGCCATTAAAGTGGTGAGGCTCAATATCTTTTGCAATCACAGCAGGAAGGGCTGTTATACCAGCTCTGTTCTTAGCCACAAAATCAACGGCTTGTTGCCATGTACTGACTTGATGTTCATGGCTTATCGATTCATTTTTATCAATGCCTAAGTATTTAAGCATTAAGGTACGTGCCCCAGTTCCGCGTTTATAGACGATACCATTCAAGTTTGCCTGTCTGCGTAAATTCTCGATACTCAAATCTGGGTTAGTACTGTGGCTGATCAGCTCATATCCAACTTGATAAATTGTTGCTGAGCGAGTCGCAAATAGATCTCTCTGTGGTAACAATAAAAGTGGCATGGCAATATCAACTTCATTATTTTGCAGCATTTTAATAAGCCGTGCTTGCGGAACAGTGATTACGTCGTAGTTGCTATCAAGTTGATTGATAACGCAGCTATAGGCTGATTTTAATTCACCGTGAAATTGTTTGCGTGAGTACTTTAATGACTCGCCATTTTCACTTGATACACCAATCATTACTTTAGCGGAAATTGATTGGCTAAGTGAGAAACTCATTAGAACAAATAAGGCGATTAAAAAACGTAATAAGTCCATTTATAAAAACATCATGTGGTAAGAGGTGAGTAATTTAGCAATGGCTACTCATAAATACAATATGGTTGCTGGAGCCAAAGCAGTGTGATTAATTTTCCATATCAGCTTGCTGACTATTTCTTACTTTAAAACAATGAAATAAAGAGATTTTGCTCAGTTAAGCTGAAACTACCGCTGCTAAAATCATGTAGCATTTTGTAGCTTACAGATGAACTATCGAAAGATAAATTAAGACCTCTGATTGTTCATAACATAGGCTGGGGCCCTAAAATGGAAGATATGTTATTCACTTACAAAATTACAGGGCATTACCGATATAAACCCTAACATTCACACTAAGCTTCAATTAGTTACCACTTTAGTATACATTTAAGGTATTGCTGTACCTGTATTGGGTTTGGTCTGATTTTAACTTAAAGGGATTTATATGAAAAATGTTAGTAAATGCATTGCCAGTATTTTGTTGCTACTTCCGACGACTATTTTTGCTTCTCAAGAAGTTGTGATTGAAAAGTCAGATAAATTTACCGAGCTGTCAAAAGGCTTAAAGATAAGTGTTAGGACTGGCCCTACAAAAAATGCCAAAATTTATGACTTTTCGACAAAGAAACTAACCATCAATGATGAGCATGGTGCGCCTTTTCAACGTTACTATTTGCAAATTGCCACAGCAGATAAAGAATGGGCCAAGGAAATCATTACGTTTGATGGTAAAACGAATGTAATTGACTTAAATGCACTACTCTTTGGTCAATTTATAGACACTTCTGAACTAAAGAAATTAGACTCAGCGCATGCTTTTTCTTTATATAATAGTCTTGAAAGTATCCTTTTTGAAGAATACGGCACATTTGAACAGGTTTATAATAATGGCCTTGCTGACTATTTAAATTATATGTCGATAGACGCCGGTTTTGAGAATTACATAGCAAGAACCGGGGGAGCGGGCGATAAACTCACAGAATCACTAAAAGAAATAAATATACCGCCTCTTATTGAACACCAACAATTAATGAGTGACTTTATTAAAGCTGTAAATCAAAAAGACAAAACATGGTTGCTGGCACAGCAAAGACCTAATTCCTCACAGCGAGACTCGGGAATTTATGCGCGCGGTTTAAACGTGCTGTTTGAGTACTTTGATAAAATTGGTAACCCTACAAAGTTTAATATTACCCGAGAAACACAAGGTCGCTCTTATGACCTTAATTCAAATAAATACTTTATTGTTGAATTGCTTGAGCACAAAGGCCGACGAGAAAAAATAGAGATGGAGTTTATGTTTGTAGATACTTATGGTGGCCGCTTTATTGCTGAATACGACATTACAGGTGTTCGTTTTCGTTAAGTAACGGGTTAAGTAAAGTTGAAAAGCCGCAGGTTACGAAAACGTGCGGCTTTGATATCTCTTCGTTATAGCCCTGCTTTTTTAGCGCGAGCAGTGTGTAGCTTTTTGTAACTTTCGATTAAACGAAGGTGTCTGTCTAAGCCCTCAAGCTTCATGCTGGTTTCTGTTAAACCATAGAACATTACATCGCCGTTGATTGAGCCAACGACGGCATCCATCGTTTCTTGACCAAACATACGGGTGAAGCTATGAATGTAATCTTCAATCTCAAGGTCATCGCTCAGTGCAACTTCTAACGTTGCGTGCATTGCCTGGTAGAATAAGCCGCGTTCAACAATGGTGTTGTCGTTATACTGTAAGAATGCTTCAACAAGCTCCATTGCTGCTTCTAAATCACCAAGTGCTAGGTATATAAGTAGTTTTAGCTCAAGAATAGTTAACTGACCCCACACTGTGTTTTCATCAAACTCAATGCCAATTAACGTGATGATATCTATGTAGTTATCTAGTTCACTTTCTTCTAGGCGCTCAACTAAATCAGCAAGTTGATCTTCTGATAAACGATGTAGATTTAAGATATCTTCGCGGAAGTTAAGTGCTTTATTGGTATTATCCCAAATCAAGTCTTCCACAGGATACACTTCTGAGTAATCAGGCACTAAAATACGGCATGCTGTACCAAGATCTGAGAACTCAGCAATGTAAGCTTCTTTTCCTAAGCTTTCTAATATACCGAATAAGCTCGCTGTTTCTTCCTCATTGCTACCAGAGAAATCCCATTCAACAAACTCATAATCGTGTTTAGAACTGAAGAAGCGCCATGAGATCACGCCCGTTGAGTCAATGAAGTGTTCTACAAAGTTTTCAGGCTCAGAAACTGCCATACTATTGAACGTTGGCTTAGGTACATCGTTTAAGCCTTCGAAGCTTCTGCCTTGTAATAACTCAGTTAAGCTGCGCTCTAACGCCACTTCAAAGCTTGGGTGCGCACCAAAAGAAGCAAATACACCGCCTGTTTTAGGGTTCATGAGTGTTACGCACATCACTGGGAACTGACCACCTAGCGAGGCATCTTTTACTACAACAGGGAAACCTTGTTCTTCAAGACCATTAATACCCGCAACAATACCTGGGTACTTGTTTAAAACGTCCTCTGGTACGTCTGGTAAAACAATTTCTTGCTCAATGATTTGGCGCTTAACTGCACGCTCAAAAATTTCAGATAAACACTGTACTTTTGCTTCGGCAAAGTTGTTACCAGCACTCATACCATTACTTAAGAATAAGTTTTCAATTAGGTTTGAAGGGAAATAAACCGTTTCACCGTCTGACTGGCGAACATAAGGAATAGAGCAAATACCACGTTCTTTATTACCAGAGTTAGTATCGATTAAGTGTGAGCCACATAGCTCCCCCTCTGGATTATAAATTTCACGGGTATAATCATCTAATATGCCCTCTGGTAGAGAGTCATCATCAGTCAGAGCAAACCACTTTTCATTTGGGTAATGAACAAACTCGCTATTGGCAATGTCTTCGCCTAAGAACTGATCGTTATAGAAGAAGTTACAGTTTAAGCGCTCAATAAACTCGCCCAAAGCTGAGCATAGCGCGCTTTCTTTAGTTGCACCTTTACCGTTGGTAAAACACATAGGCGAAGCTGCATCACGAATATGAAGTGACCATACATTTGGCACAATATTACGCCAAGAAGAAATTTCGATTTTCATCCCTAACTCTGCAAGGATGGCCGTCATATTTGCGATGGTTTCTTCAAGGGGTAAGTCTTTACCTAAAATAAAGGTATTACTGTCACCACCTGGTTTTGCCATCAACATTGCTTGCGCGTCTGCTTCGATGCTTTCAACAGTATCGATTTTAAATTCTGGGCCAGTTTGAATAACACGTTTTACTGTACAACGCTCAACAGAACGTAAAATACCCGTGCGGTCTTTCTCAGAAAGGCTTTCTGGTAACTCAACCTGAATTTGAAAAATTTGGTTATAGCGGTCTTCTGGATCAACGATATTGTTTTGTGCAACACGAATACCATCTGTCGGGATATCGCGTGAATTACAATACACTTTAATAAAGTAAGCCGCACACAATGCAGAAGATGCTAAGAAGTAATCGAATGGACTTGGTGCAGTGCCATCACCTTTATAGCGAATAGGTTGGTCTGCAATGACAGAGAAATCATCAAACTTGGCTTCAAGTCTGAGGTTGTCGAGAAAATTAACTTTAATTTCCATTAAAAAATTCCACCTTTGTGCGCGTTGTTATCTAAAGCTTTGTTTGCCAGATAAGCGTTTTCAACATAATAGGCGTAATTATCTGCTTTTTCGAAGTAATAGTCTTGGGTAAATCAAAAAAAAACTAATTTTAATGCAATAAGTTTTTGGTTGGGTAGGGAGTAGGCGATAACAAAGCTGTTATCGCTAAAAATTAAACACTCGAACCGCGAATAATTAACCGCGGTGGTAAAAGGGTATTCTCTACATCTTCACCACGAATGAGTTTGAGCAGGTTATCGACCAACATTTGACCGGCGAGGGTGGTGTCTTGTTGTACGGTGGTAAGTGGTGGGTTTACAAAGCTGGCAACCGCAATGTTATCAAAACCAACAACATGTACATCATCAGGAACCTTGATTTTTGCTTCTTTCAGTGCGCGAATAGCACCAATAGCAATAAGATCACTGGCGGCAAACAATGAGTTAAAACGAATGTTATTTGCTATGAGGGAACGAGTCGCGTGATAGCCTGATTCTTCTGTAGAAATAGCATTTGCCATCTTACGTTCGTTTAAAGCCACGCCTTTGGCTAAGAACGCATCTTTAAAGCCTTGGTAGCGAGCAAAAAACTCAGGGCTATGATCAGAAGCATCACCAATAAATGCACAATCAGTTCTACCGGTTGCAAGTAAATGCTCAGCTGCTAATTTACCACCGCCGTAGTTATCGCAGCTGACCGTTAAATCTGGACGGTTATCTACGCTTGCACCCCAACAGACAAACTTAGTGTGTTGGTCAATTAAGGTTTTAAATTTAGGTTGATAATCGAGGTAATCACCATAACCGAGCAAGATTAGGCCATCTGCACGGTGGCTGTCTTCATAATCGGCTTGCCAATCAGAGCTGCTCGACTGAAACGATACCAGTAAGTCGTAGCCTTCTTTTGCACAGGCTCTCGTAATACTGCCCAGCATCGCCAAAAAGAAAGGGTTTATTTGTGATTCATCCGAAGTGGGATCTTCAAATAATAACAGAGCGAGGGTGCTACTTTGTTGAGTTCTTAAGTTACTGGCATTTTTATCAACTTTATAGTTGAGCTGTTTTGCTACCTCATGAACACGTCGACGCGTTTCTTCGTTGACCAAAGGGCTATTTCGCAGCGCGCGAGACACGGTTGACTGCGACACACCCGCATAATGTGCAATGTCAAAAGATGTCGCCTTACCTTTCATATGGTTACCAAATAACAGAAGTAGTAATTGCCATTTTCGGCTATTTAATATTTTTTTCAAGCTATTTGTGACAAGCGGCATGTGTGTGGCTGTTCTGTACACAGCTAGGTATTTTTTATGCGTATATAAATGCTTTTTCGATACTTAATACGCAGGTTTTATCAATAAATACGTATGCATGCACAAATAATGAAAATTTTTATTGATCCTAATCTGACACCGGTGTCATAATGTCACTGTTTTATCATTTTGTTGTCAAAACGTATTTGGCTGCCCATTCATTTGGGCAGCATTTTTTTAATACAAAAGATAGCTTCTTTGAGGCAATGACCCAAAGTTTAGCAGACACAGTGGCTTTGCCATTGAAAACTAGAACAATAAGCGGCAACTAGCTTAGACAAATAGAGAAAACATCATGAACACACAGACAACTACAGAATTCGCTCCTATTCTTGTTGCCGATATCGGCGGCACTAACGCTCGTTTCGCTTTAATCACTGACTTTAATGCACAAACTAACCAGTTTGTTATCGAGCACAATTTAACATTCCCTAGTGCAGATTTTGGCTCTTTAGAAAGTGCGATAAACCAGTACTTTAGCCAAATTTCGTTTCCTAAGCCAAGCCGTGCATGTTTAGCGGTAGCAGGCCCGATTAAAGCAGGCCAAGTTCACTTAACAAACCTTGGCTGGCACTTTAACGTTGCGGATTTAAAAGCAGAGTTTTCATTTGAGCAACTTGAAGTAATCAATGATTTTGCAGCATTTGCTTATGCAGCGCCTTATTTAGATGATTCGCAAAATATGGCTGTTAAAGCAGGTCAGGCTGATGAAAATGCGAATATCGCAGTTATGGGGCCAGGTACAGGTTTTGGTGCTGCGTGTTTAGTTCGCACATCACAGGGCAGCGCTGTACTTAGCTGCGAAGCAGGGCACATTACCCTTGCGGCAGTGACAGAGTTAGACCGCCAGTTAATCAGTGAACTTAAAAAGCAGTTAAATCATGTATCTGTAGAGACCGTTTTTTCAGGCCCAGGTATTGCTCATTTATACCGCGCTATGGCCGCGGTAAAAGGTGTTGAAGCGAAAAATTTAGATGCTGCACAAATCAGCGAGCTTGCAACCACTGGTCAGTGTGAAGTCTGTGATGCAACACTCAATCAATTTTGTGATTGGATTGGCAGCGTAGCAGGGGACTTAGCCCTGACATTTGGCGCATTAGGTGGCGTATTTATTGGCGGTGGTATTTTACCTCGCATGCAACAACGTCTATTATCTAGTCGATTTGTTGAGCGTTTTGCAGACAAAGGCATTATGTCGCAATATACTTCACAGATCCCCGTTACGCTTGTAACACAAGACAACATTCCATTCATTGGTGCTGCTGCGTGTATACATGTTAAAAGTAACGCGTAATTAGCAGTTGGATGTAGAGCGGATGAAGAAAGTAACCATCAACAGTGTCGCCAGCTATGCCGGTGTATCAAAAAAAACAGTATCTCGCGTGCTCAACAATGAGCCAAACGTGAGTGATGCAACGCGCGAAAAAGTACTTAAAGTATTTAAAGAGCTTGATTACACACCAAACCCAATCGCTCGTGGTTTGGCACAAAACCGTAGTTTTATTATTGGTTGCTTGTACGACAATCCGAGTAAAAGCTATATTACCCGTGTGCAAACAGGTGCTTTAGCGGCGTGTCATGAGCTTAACTACAATTTATTGATTCACCCATGTGAATTACGCGGCGAAGAATTAATTAGTAATATTGAGCAATTAATTCAAACCTCTCGTCTAGACGGCATTGTACTGACCCCACCATTTTCTGATTTTCCTGAACTTGTAAGCTTTTTAAAGTCGAAAAAGATCCCGTATGCTCGCGTCGCATCTGCGGTACTTGAAGACGACTCTATTTCGGTAAGAAGTAACGACGAGCAGGGGGCTTTTGAAATAACAGAGCATCTTATTAAGCTGGGTCATAAAGAAATTGCCTTCATTAAAGGTCACCCTGATCACAGTGCGACAGAGCAGCGTTTTAAAGGTTATCGAAGAGCGCTTGCGTCAAATGGTATTGAGTTTGATGAACGTTTAGTTGAAGAAGGTAACTTCAGTTATCACTCTGGTGTTGATAGTGCCCGTACAATTTTAGATTTAAACCCTCGCCCAACAGCGGTATTTGCTTCAAATGATTACATGGCAGCGGCGGTATTAAAGCTTGCTACGCAAATGCAGTTAAGAGTGCCAGATGATATTTCTATTGCTGGGTTTGATAACGCACCAATTGCACGCCATATTTGGCCAGGGTTAACGACCATTGCACAACCGGTTGAAGAGATGACGCAGCAAGCAGTCAAACAATTGATCACTCATATTGGCGATCCACAAGAGTCGCCTTATCAAGTAACCCTTGAAGCAAAACTCATTACTCGTGAGTCGACAGCAGCAATAAAATAAATTTCATCTTGTTTTTTCACAGTAGCCCGAGAATGAGTGACGCGTTCTCGGGCTTTTTTATTTCAGGCTTAAAATTTCATAAAAACGCTATAAGTAGCTGTTTTTATACCAATCCGCTTAATTAAGTAGTCTATTTTGAGGCAATAAAACCTCGTTGATAACAAGGCAAAAATTTCGTTATTTAGTTGTTCTAAATGAGAAATTTTTAACGCAGTTAGCGACAGGTTTAATCCCTCAAAATGATTAAGTATTATTGCGGGTTGGTATTAATTAAAACAAACCCCAAAGCTTGTCTTGTCTATAGCCCTTTGGTAGTGGTACTTCACATGAATTCTACTCATATTCAGCTAAAATTTAATTGTTCATTATTTGGTCATTTAAAAAAATTAAACTAAATTTAACAGATAAGGTTGACACCGGTGTCACAGTCATGAGTTAATACAGTGACACCGGTGTCAGGTTGGTTGTGAGAGACAGCCTGTCATCGTACCTTTGAACGGGTAAATCAAAGTTGCTCAGTACAATTATTTTCGTGGAGTCTTTAATTGTTACTGAGCCTTTATCCTCTAACTATAGAGATGAGTCGAATTTATATGTTGCATCCTCGTATCCAAGAAGTCACCGAACGCGTTATCGAACGCAGTAAAGAGACCCGCCAAGCTTATTTAGAGCGAATCGCGCACGCAAAAAAACAAACAAGAGTTCGTGCAGGTTTAGGCTGTGGTAATATTGCACACGTTATGGCTGCTTGTAGCAGCGATGACAAAGCTCGTTTAAAAGCAGACGAGCAACCAAATCTAGCGATTATCAATTCATATAACGACATGCTTTCTGCGCATGTTCCTTATAAAGACTATCCAGAAATCATCAAAAGCCTTGCCACTAAGTTTGATGCTACAGCACAGGTTGCTGGTGGCGTACCTGCTATGTGTGACGGTGTTACACAAGGCCGAGATGGTATGGAGCTGTCATTGTTCTCGCGTGATGTGATTGCAATGTCTACTGCGGTTTCTTTATCGCATGACGTGTTCGACGGTGTTTTCTGTTTAGGTGTATGTGACAAGATTGTCCCTGGACTTCTAATTGGTGCCTTATCATTTGGTCATTTACCAACGTATTTCTTACCAGCTGGTCCAATGCAATCGGGTATCCCGAATAAAGAAAAAGCCCGTGTTCGTCAAAAATTTGCACAAGGCTTAGTGAGTCGCGAAGAGCTATTAGAAGCAGAAAGCGCATCGTATCATAGTGCCGGTACCTGTACTTTTTACGGTACTGCAAACTCGAATCAAATGTTAATGGAAATCATGGGTCTACATTTACCAGGTAGCTCTTTCATTAATCCTTACACAGAACTACGCGATGGTTTAACAGGTCATGCTGTCGAAACCATGTTAAAGCAGTTAATCGAAACAAAAGATGCTAACTGCCTTGCAGACGTAGTGAGTGAAAAAACAATTATTAATGGTTTAGTTGGCTTGTTATCAACAGGCGGCTCAACGAACCACGCAATCCACCTAGTAGCAATCGCAAAAGCTGCGGGTGTAATCCTTACTTGGAAAGACATGGCTGACTTATCAGAAGTTGTGCCACTTCTTACTCGTATTTACCCGAACGGCTCAGCAGATGTGAACCACTTTCAAGCAGCCGGCGGTATGGGCTTCTTAATGAAGCAACTACTTAGCAAAGGTTACTTACATAACGACGTGAAAACAATTGTAGGTGATGGCCTTGAAGCATATACAACAGAGCCAATGCTCGATAAAGATTCATCAGTGATCATGACAAACAGCACAGGCCCAAGCAAAGTTAAATGGGTAGAGTGTCCTGAAAAATCACATGATGAAGAAGTGTTACGTCCGATTGATAACCCGTTTAGCAAGCAGGGTGGTTTACAGCTTCTTACAGGTAACCTTGGCAAAGCTGTTATTAAAGTATCTGCAGTGGCTGAATCACACCAAGTTGTTTCTGCACCAGCTAAAGTATTTAGCTCACAAGGTGAGTTACAAGAAGCGTATAGCCGTGGTGAATTAAACACAGACTTTATTGCTGTAATTAAAGAGCAAGGTCCAAAAGCGAAAGGCATGCCTGAGCTTCACAAATTAACGCCAGTAATGGCAACACTGCAAGATCAAGGCTACAAAGTGGCGATTGTGACAGACGGCCGTATGTCGGGTGCATCAGGTAAAGTTCCTGCTGCTATCCACTTAGCACCAGAAGCGGTTGAAGGTGGTGTAATCGCAAAAATTCACGAAGGTGATTTAGTGACGCTTGATGCACCAGCAGGTGTATTGAAAGTACACGTAAGCGATGAAGAATTAGCAAAACGTGAATTACAACTTAGCCAACCAAGCCAAACATATGGTACAGGTCGAGAGTTATTCGCAGGTTTCAGAAATATAGTAAGTAGTGCAGACCTTGGCGCAAGTGCCTTTGGTTTAGAATAATAATACGCCGTTACTGGGCTATGAGGAACAAACAATGAGCATTGAGAAAATTTTATCATCGGCACCTGTGGTACCGGTTGTTGTTATCGAAAAACTTGAAGATGCAGCACCCCTTGCACGTGCGCTTTATAACGGTGGCTTAAAAGCACTAGAAATTACTTTACGTACGCCAATTGCGGCTGAAGCTGTAAAGCTAATGAAAGAAGCCGTTCCAGAAGCATACGTTGGCACAGGTACCGTGGTTGATAAAGCGACATTTAATGCATCTGTTGAAGCCGGTGCTGACTTTATGGTGAGCCCAGGTGTAAACGACGAATTATTAGCACTAGCTAAAGACTCTGATATTCCATTTTTACCAGGTGCAGCAACACCAAGTGAAGTAATGAAATTAGCAAGCCATGGCTTTAAGTTCTTAAAGTTCTTTCCTGCAGAAGCGGCAGGTGGCACTGCAATGCTGAAATCAATTGGTGGCCCTTTACCACAAGTAACTTTTTGTCCTACAGGCGGTATTAGCCTTGAAACAGCACCTAATTACCTGGCACTTAAAAACGTAATCTGTGTAGGTGGTACTTGGATGCTAGATAAACAACTTATTGAAAACAAAGACTGGCAAGCCATTGAAGCGCTTGCTCGCCAAGCAAGTGAAGTAAAATAATTAACGGGAGATATTAGAATGATTAATGTTGCAATTAATGGCTATGGACGTATCGGTCGTAACGTATTACGTGCCCTTTATGAGTCAGCTCAAAACAACGAAATCAAAATCGTTGCAATCAACGATTTAGCACCAGCAAATGTTAACGCGCATTTAACTCAATTTGACTCAGTACACGGTCAATTTTCTCAAAAAGTAACACTTGCTGAAAACACCATGCTAATTGGTAATGATGAAATTACCCTTACACAAGAGCGTGATCCAGCAAACCTTCCTTGGAAAGCTCTAAACGTAGATATCGTTTTAGAATGTACGGGTTTATTCACGTCACGTGACGCAGCGGCTAAACACATTGAAGCGGGTGCTAAAAAAGTTATTGTTTCTGCGCCTGGTACTGACATGGATGCAACAGTTGTTCACGGTGTTAACAGCGAAGTATTAAACGCTGACAGCAACATCATTTCAAACGCATCATGTACAACAAACTGTTTAGCGCCAATTGCAAAAGCAATCAACGACACAGTAGGTATCGAGCAAGGTAGCATGACGACAATTCATGCTTACACAAACGATCAAAACTTATCTGACGTTTATCACCCAGACTTATACCGTGCACGTAGCGCAACTCAGTCTATGATCCCAACGAAGACAGGTGCAGCAAAAGCGGTTGGTTTAGTACTACCTGAACTTGCGGGTAAACTTGACGGCATGGCAGTACGTGTACCAACAATCAACGTTTCTTTAGTAGACTTAACGTTCGTTGCTAAGCGTGAAACGACTGCAGCAGAAATCAACGAAGTAGTTAAAGCTGCATCAGAAGGTGCAATGCAAGGTATTCTTGAATACAACGAACTACCGCTTGTTTCTATCGACTTTAATCACAACCCAGCGTCTTCAATCTTCGATTCTACACAAACTAAAGTAGATGGTAAGCTTGTTAAAGTAATGGCTTGGTACGATAACGAGTGGGGTTTCTCAAACCGCATGTTAGACCAAGTTAAAGCGCTAGGTCAGTTCTTATAATAGAACAGTAAAAGTTTAAGCTTTATCCAACAAAGCCACGTTTATCGTGGCTTTTTTGGTTTTTGCTGGAAATTAATTTGGATTCACATTACTTTATTGTGCGTAATTGTTTTCAAGGAAAGATAATGAAAAAAATATTATTAACTACCTCACTCTTTATAATGTCGCTACTGCCTAGTTATGTTTCAGCATCAGAAGAAGCACAGCAACTTGCAGTATGTTTAACTGATTCACTAAATGGCAAAGAACGAAAGAACCTCGCTAAGTGGATTTATCTAGGAATGTCGACGCACAGTATAATTAAACCTTTCGCGAACGTTACAGAGCAAGATATGGATGAAACTAATCGCTATGTTGGTGCATTAGTTACGCGTTTATTAACAGAAGACTGTCCAAAGCAAGCAAAGGCGGCGATTGAAGTCGGCGGTCAGGGGGCAATGGAAAATGCATTCGGTATTGTCGGTGAAGTTGCAATGCAAGAATTAATGGCTGAGCCAAGTGTTGGTAATGCTTTAGGTGCATTCGATAAATACCTTGATCAAGATAAGTTTGATAAAGCATTTCAGTAATAGTTAAAGGCTTATTCTTTTATAAGCCTAAATCGCTTCATAGGGATATGGATGTTCAATATTATTAGGCAGTTATTCTCTAATAATTTGCTATGTACACATAATAGTGATGGTTTAGCGTATATTTGTTCCTAAATTCTTCTGTGCTATGCTGCAAAAAATTGATAAATGGATTTTTATATCATGACACGTCTTTATCATCGGCTATTTAGAGCTGAGCAGTTTCAAGTGGGTGAAGGCAATATTAGCGGTTATATTGCTTGTTTCTTAGCGGTGTTATCCTGTTTAGGGGTATTAGCTTTTCATTTTCCAGAGTACTTAACGACCCCAGAGCTCAGGCAAAACTACAGTGTTGAGTTTTTACGTCAGCTAATGTTTGTGGCATTAATTATTTCGGGCAGTTTAGGGCTTTTGAATTTTGTTCGTAATACTAATAAACGGCTGGGTGCAACGGCTTGGGTATTTATAGTTGTGGCAATTGCATTTGGCGGTCCGAATGTTGAAGTGGGCGACTTTAAAGATAATACGCCGTACTTGGGGCTGGATTGGTTCATTCTTGACTTACTTGGCTCCACACTGATTTTTATTCTAATTGAGAAGCTACTGCCGCACCGTAAAGAGCAAAAAGTCCTCCGCTCTGAGTGGCAGGGTGATTTAAATCATTTCTTTGTTAATCACTTAATTATTGGTTTTGTGTTGCTGGCAACCAATCAGTTTGTGCATCATGCATTTGGCTGGGCTGTGTCTGATACATTGCAAAGCTTTATTATTCAACTGCCATTTTTACTGCAGCTATTTTTAATCATTTTAGTGGCCGATTTAATGCAGTACTTTGTGCATAGGGCTTATCACGAAGTGCCACTGCTTTGGCGTTTTCATGCCGTGCATCACAGTGCAAAAGAGATGGATTGGCTTGCAGGCTCTCGTCAGCATATTTTAGAAATACTCGTGACGCGCAGCTTAGTGCTCACGCCTATTTTTGTGCTCGGCTTTCCATCGGATGTTATTAGCCTTTATGTCATTATTGTTGGCTTTCAGGCAGTATTTAACCACGCTAATGTTCGGGTGAAGTTTGGTTGGCTGAAGTATTTGCTGGTTACGCCTCAGTTTCATCATTGGCATCATTCATCTGATAAAGCGGCCATTGACCGTAACTATGCTGCGCATTTTTCTTTTTTAGATTATCTATTTGGCACAGCTGTCAAAGGCCAAGCAGAGTGGCCTGATAAATATGGTGTGGTTGGCGATTACATGCCAGAAGGTATGTTAAAGCAGCAGGTGTTTCCGTTTAAAAAGCAAAAATAAAGCCTCACTGAGGCTTTATTAATAATGACCCTAAATCATAATCGCGAAACTAGCTCAGAAAGGCGAGGGCGTTTGTCAGAGTTGAGTACTAAGCACTCTTGAGCTATGTCAGCAAGCATCTTGGTAATGTCGTTTTGTTCAGTGACTACAGTCAGTAAATCATCGATAAAATAACCAAGGGCACGTACTTCAATGCCTTCTAATAGCCGCTGTTGATTAGGCGGCAGCATTGATAAGTCAGTTGCAGCACCAAAGTCACCAAATAATAACTCGCCCTGTGAATTGATCATGCTGTTATGGGCATAAATGTCACCATGGCTTACTTGTTTTTGATGCAAATGGGCGAGGGTACTTGCCATTTGCTTGACGATTTTTAGCACCATTTCTGGCGCGTACTGGCAGTTGTCTTCGAATGTGTCTCGGGTACAAGTTGCAAGGGAGGGCGGCAAACCAAGATTTGTGAACTCTTTACTGATAAGCTCCATCACTAAACCAAGTTGTGATTTTTCTTCGACATAGCCTAATGCTTTTATGAGATTTGGATGCTCACTTGCTTTTAAACAACAATTTAGCTCATCAAGTGGATAGCCATCACTGGTGATCTCGCCTTTAAATAACTTAAGGGCAACAGGACGTTGATGCCAATTGGCCAAATGAATAACCCCAGACGCACCTTGGCCAATCTGCTTTTTAATATCGATTTCATTCAGTGCGATTTTGCTAAACTGCTCACAATGTAAGCTAGTTGAGCGATTTAAATCGTTACCAGAGAAGGCAAGCCAAGCAAGTTTCGGTAAAGCTAAAAGCCAATCTTCAACTTTTGTAAGTTTATTGGCACTTAAACGTATTAGCTCAAGCTCTTTACAATTAGCCATTGAAGCTGGCAAATGTGTTAACTGATTACCTGCCAGTGCGATCTTTTTAAGTTTGCTGTACTCACCAAATGTATCAGGTAAAGCTGGAATTTGATTATCAGTTAAGATCAGCCATTCAATCTTCGTTGATAAGCAGTGCGCTTTAAATTCAGTAATTTGATTACCTTTAAATGCCACCATGATTAAGTTTGGGCATTGTCTTAGCACGTCTGGAATATGTTTAAACTGATTAAATGATAAAAACAGCCGTTTGAGCTTTTTTAATTTGTAAAAATCGTCAGGTAATTCACTTAGCTGATTATTAGATAAATCGAGGATTTCTAACGTATCGGCTAGGGTATAAATCTCTTTTGGGAATTCGGTTAGTTCTGCAACAAGCTGAAGCCGTGTACAACCTTGTAGAGAACCGGCTTTTAACTCTTCGAGGGTATTCAATGTTGATTCCTTTGGGCTAAAAGGTAAAAGGCCAACTTGGTTGGCCTTTTTAATTAAAACTGTGCGTTGTGGTAAACGTTTTGTACGTCATCACAGTCTTCTAGCATGGCTAAAAAGCGTTCCATGACTTCAACGTCTTCACCTTCAATCGGTGCTTCTACTTGCGGCACAAAGGCAATGAGATCTTCGTGGAAATCATTAATTCCCATTTCTTCAAGTGCTGTACGCGTGTTGTTGTATTCAGTGTGTGGAGCGAATACAGTCACTTTACCGTCTTCAACTTCTACATCGGTTACATCAACATCAGCCATCATTAGTGCTTCTAAAACAGCCTCGTCATCATCACCATCAAATACAAAAATAGCGAGGTGATCAAATAAGTGTGATACTGAGTTCTGCGCACCAATTTTTGCATTTGCCTTAGTAAAACAAACACGTACGTCAGCGAATGTACGTTTGTTGTTGTCGGTTAAACAGTCAACAATGATCATACAGTTACCCGGGCCATAACCTTCGTAGCGAGTTGCTACGTAATCTTCGCCGCCACCGCCTTTGGCTTTATCGATTGCACGCTCGATTACATGCGTAGGTACTTGGTCTTTTTTAGCACGATCGATTAAGCGACGCAGCGCTAAGTTGCCATCGGGATCAACACCACCATTCTTAGCGCAGATATAAATTTCTTTTCCGTACTTTGAATAAACTTTGGTTTTTGCACCCGCAGTTTTTGCCATTGAGTCTTTTTTGTTTTGATAAGCTCTGCCCATCTGCGTGTTGCCTTTTTGTTATAGATAAAAATAAAGCGGTTATTCTAATCATTTAACCTACTAGTTAACAGTGTTTATTCATCGCTTTGCTGTAACTGCCACATTCGGGCGTATTCACCATTCGCTAAAAGCAGTTGATGGTGCTGACCTTGTTCAACAACCTGTCCTTGTTTCATCACAATAATTTTGTCTGCGTCAGTAATTGTTGATAAACGATGAGCAATAACTAAGCTGGTATGTCTTTGTGCGACTTCACGCATCGCGCTGAGAATGGCTTGCTCTGAATGCGAATCTAGCGCCGACGTTGCCTCATCAAATAATAAAATCGGTGAACCTTTTAAAATGGCTCTGGCAATTGCAATGCGTTGTTTTTCACCACCCGACACCTTTAAACCGCGCTCACCAACAAGGGTTTTATCGCCTTTATCTAGGCTGGCAATAAATCCATCTAAATGGGCAAGGCTTATGGCTTTATCAATTTCATCTTCGCTTGCCGTTGGATTTCCGTAAGCGATGTTTTCGCGAATGCTGGTATTAAATAGCACGGTATCCTGCGGTACGATGGCAATTGCTTGGCGCAAACTTTCAAGTGTCACTGTGTTGATTGCTTGCTCATCGATATAAATTTTACCTGCATCAACATCATAAAAACGGTAGAGCAGGCGGCTTAGAGTACTTTTACCTGCGCCACTGGCACCCACAATCGCCACTTTGCTGCCAGAAGTAACCTCAAAGCTTAAGTTATTTAAAATTGGCCTTTGTTTGTCGTAACTAAACGACACATTTTCAAATCGAATAGCTGCTTTGGTTGCTTTTAATGGTTTTGCATCTATGTCATCGCTAATGGCGGCTTTTCGATTTAGCAGCCCCAGCATATTTTCAAGGTCAGTCAGCGCACGGCGTATCTCACGATAAACAAAACCTAAAAAGTTAAGTGGTAAAAATAACTGGATCATATAAGCATTGATCATCACAAGCTCACCTATTGTCAGCTCTTTATTGACCACTGAGCTGGCACCTAGCCACATTAGCGCTGTAATAGCCGCGGCGATAATAAGTGCTTGCCCTGAATTAAGCGCCAGTAACGATAAACGATTTTTTAGCCTTGCTTGCTCCCATTTAGCTAAAAAGCTGTCGTAGGTGCTCGCTTCATAGTGTTCATTGTTGAAATACTTAACGGTTTCGTAATTTAGTAAACTGTCGATAGCACGGGTGTTTGAGTTGTTATCGGCAGCATTTGCTTCACGAATAAATCGGTTACGCCACTGAGTTACTATCACAGTAAAAGTAATGTAAGTAGCGACTGCAATTAATGTGACTAATGCAAACCAAGGTGAAAACAAGGTTGCAAAAATAATCGCTACTGTGATTATTTCAAATAGCGTTGGTACGATATTAAACATCAAAAAGCGCATTAAAAAGCTAAGGCCACTTGTGCCACGCTCTATATCGCGACTTATACCACCTGTTTGCCTATCAAGGTGAAAGGCAAGCTCTAAACTATGCAAGTGTTTAAATACTTTTAAGCCAATATGGCGCATTGCGTGCTCTGTTACACGGCCAAATAATGCATCGCGTACTTCACCAAAAAACACACTGGCAAAGCGCAGCAAACCATAGGCGATCAGCAAGGCAATAGGGACACTTAATAGCGGGTTGATACTCGCATCAACCGCGTCAATTATTTCTTTTAGTGCCCAAGGCATCAGCAATGTGGCGCCTTTTGCAGCAATAAGCGCTAAGACAGCTAAAATAACCCGACCTTTAAAGCTCATTAAATAGGGCCAGAGTGTTTTGATGCTTTGTGATAGGTTCATTGCATCAGGCGATCTCGTCACCTGTTCTTTGCGGCTCATTCCACGCATGAGGGTCTCTTAAAATCAATTTGATAAAAATAGGCAAAAGCTTTCGTGTTTTAGGCAAGTGTAATTTGTAAATTTACCTCTATACTGAATGCATTATACACCAGCGCATTAGCAAATTTGTTAAATGCATGAGTAAAACACGAAGAAAACTAAGGAGTAAGCATGAAAACCGTCGGTTATGCAGCACATGATTCTGAAAAACCATTAGAGCCGTATCATTTTGAACGCCGTGCACTTCGTGATGAAGATGTATCAATTGAAATTCTTTATTGTGGCGTGTGTCATTCTGACTTACACACAGCAGAAAACGACTGGGGCTGGACTCAGTACCCTGTTGTACCTGGTCATGAAATTGTTGGTCGTGTTCTTGAAGTAGGCAGCGGAGTTACTAAATATAAAGTGGGCGATAATGTTGCTGTAGGGTGTATGGTTGATAGTTGTTTAAGCTGTGACCAGTGTCATAACGGTGAAGAACAATTTTGTCGCGAAGGTATGGTAGGGACCTACTCAGGACAAGACCGTATCAGTGGTGAACTCACTCAAGGTGGTTATTCAAAACACATTGTGGTGCGTGAAGAGTTTGTACTTAATGTGCCAGAAGGCTTAGACCTTGCTAAGTGTGCACCAATTTTATGTGCGGGTATCACAACGTATTCGCCATTACGTACATGGAATGTCGGCCCAGGTAGCCGTGTTGGTGTGATTGGGCTAGGTGGTTTAGGTCATATGGCAATTAAAATCGCAGCTGCAATGGGTGCACATGTTACGGCAATTAGCCGTAGTGATAAGAAAAAACAGCAGGTTTTATCTTATGGCGCAAAAGATCTATTGGTATCGAGTGATGAAGCTGCCATGCAAGCGCATGCAAATCAATTTGATGTGATCATTAACACTATTCCGGTAAAACACGACTTTACGCCGTATATTCCGCTTTTAGATATTGATGGTACGCAAGTATTGGTTGGTCAAGTAGGTGAGCTAGAAGAGACTAACTCAGTGCCATTATTAATGGGACGTCGCCGAGTTGCTGGCTCATTGATTGGTGGTATTGCGCAAACTCAAGAAATCCTCGATTTCTGTGCGTTACATAATATTTTGCCAGAAGTTGAAATGATCAAAATGGACCAAATTAATGACGCATTCGATAAGTTAAAGCAAGGTGATATGGCCTCACGCTTTGTTATCGACATGACATCATTAGAAGTTTAACAAAGTTAAATGACTAAGCGGGCCTAATTAGGCCCGCTTTTGTTTTAGTCACTTTTATTTAACTAATACCTTGTGTTTTATTTTTTTACCCTCACTATAGCCATGTTATCCACTTAATTTATTGGTCTGTTCTTGTTACGGTTTTTCTCAGTCATTATCTTGCTATTTACTGTGTTCTTTAGTGCACAGAGCATGGCTATGCCTGACACTCACTCACACTTTTCTGCGACGAAATTGTTCCAAGTCGAACTGACTAAAACACCAGTTATTTCTCAAACTCACACAGTTGAACATCCTAAGCCGGTAGAAAAATCGGGGTTTGATTCCCTCGTGCCGCGTTTAACTGCGAGTAATTCATCATTATTTCTTTACCATAGTCAGGTTGATCCTGATTACGAGCTATTGATTGAATTCTTTGCTGAAGACTGGAGAAAAGAGCACTTTTTAGCGCCGCCAGGTGCTGTGCGTGTGATCCCATGGTTTGCCTTAGCAACCCAACGTAAATCCCGCATTAGTGGCTGGAAAGACGCCAACCTCTTGTACAAAGCCAATACGACCTACCATAGCTAAACGACTTCCTTCGTTACTTTTTATTTTTTGGAATTAAATTTTTACCGGCGGACAATGCCGGAAGGAAGTCATGTATGTCACATAAATCAAAGCCGGCGCTATGGCGTCGTATAAAAATGAGTTATGTCGCGATGATAGCGGCGTGTATTTTACTAGCGGTTAGTGCTCTACCTAACCTTTACCCCAACAAATCTTGGTTGCATATTAGCTTGCAAGATCAAACTGTGACGCTGCAAAGTGTGACAACGTCACTTAATCTACATGGTTTTGAAATCACTGAAGCCAATGATAGCCAAGCACAACTGGCTATTTTATTAGCTGAGCCGACCCAAAGTGCCAATGCGCTGAGTTTTATAAAAACGCAATACCCACAGCTAGAGGCTAAAATTGTTGAGCATGCGACAAGCCCACAGTGGCTTCAGCAGCTTGGTCTTTCACCAATTAAGTTAGGACTCGACTTAAATGGTGGCGTGTTATTTGTGCTTGATGTTGACCTAGATAAAGCAATGCAAGAGCACTTCAACAGTGTGTATCAACAAACTAAATTGACGCTTCGTAAAGACAAAATCCGTGGGATTCGGGCAAGTGTTGTAAAAGAAGGGGTTGAGCTACAAATTTTACCAAGCGGTGAGGAGCAACTCACAGGGCTCGTTTCAACGTTACAAGGTCAATTCAAAGGCTTGATACAAACTAAATCAACAACGAATAACCTAACCACCGTTTTACTGCATTTTAATGAGCAAAGCCAAAGCGAATTCAATAAACAAGTTATGGCGCAAAGCTTAACAACGCTGCGTGGTCGTATTGAAGAGCTTGGTATCACAGAAGCGGTAACGCAAAGACAAGGTAAGCAGCGCATTCGCATTGAGTTACCCGGTGTGCAAGACCCAGCAGAGGCTAAACGCATTATTGGTGCAACAGCGACCCTCGATTTTTATCAGGTTGTCGAAGTAGGTGGTAAAGCGTTTAATTTACAAGGCGGTGGCGTTGTTAATTTAAATCCGATGGCGATTTTTTCAGGTGATCACATTAATAATGCCAGTGTTGGCAAAGATGAATGGGGCAAGCCTTTAGTTCAGCTAAGTTTAGATTCGCAAGGTGGCGATGCTATGTCTGCTTTTTCTAAGCACAACATAGGTAAGCCAATGGCCACTGTGTATTCTGAATACTCACGAGATGCAAATGGCGAAGTTGTGAAAAAAAGCGAAGTGATCAATGTGGCAAACATTGCCCAGCATTTAAGTTCTCCTTTTAGCATTACGAATATGAAAAGCCCGCAAGCAGCCTACGATTTAGCGCTTTTACTACGTGCAGGTTCACTCACAGCGCCAGTGACAATCGTTCAAGAGCAAACCATAGGCCCAAGTTTAGGCAGTGAAAACATTGAACACGGCTTAGCTGCGTTAATGCTGGGTATTGGTATTACCCTTGCGTTTATGGCGCTTTGGTATCGTCGTTTAGGCCTGATTGCCAATATGGCTTTACTCCTTAATTTAACGGCTTTAGTCGGTTTAATGTCGTTATTGCCGGGTGTTGTGCTGACCTTACCGGGGATTGCAGGGCTTGTTCTGACGATAGGTATGGCAGTTGATACCAATGTGATTATCTTTGAACGAATAAAAGAAGAGAAACGTAAAGGTCGACCTACATATCAAGCGATTGAGCAAGGGTATAACCAAGCATTTACAACCATTTTTGATGCCAATGTAACTACGATGATCACGGCAGTTATTTTATACGCCATTGGTTATGGGCCGGTGAAAGGCTTTGCAATCACGTTAGCACTTGGGCTATTAACCAGCGTTTTTACTGGCGTTTATATTTCGAAAGCGCTTAGCCAAACACTCTACATTAAACTAACTAATTTAACGGGGGCTAAAGCATGAGTTGGTCAACATTAACTGCGGCGAGTAAAGCGCGTGTTTTAGGGTTATTGCTAAGTTGTGTTTTAGTCATCGCGAGCTTAAGTGTTTTATCTGTAAAAGGGCTAAACTTTGGCCTTGATTTTACAGGTGGCTACATCACTGAAATTAACACAACGTCAGTCACCACAATTGCTGATTTAAAAACAAAGTTAAGCCCCGAGGTTGCGAGCAAATTAACCATCACTAAAGCGGGTGAATATCACTTTGTTTTAAGAGAAGCACCAGAGGCTAGCAAAGCCAGTACTTGGCAAGCCGAGCTGAATGAGCAAGGTGTAGACTACACCGTATTATCTAGCTCATTTTTGGGCTCACAAGTGGGTGATGAGCTTTTTGAACAAGGTTGTTTAGCTTTATTTGCGGCGCTAATTGCAATTATGGTTTATCTTGCCGTGCGCTTTGAATGGCGACTCGCGGTAGGTTCAGTGGTTGCACTGTTACATGATTTAACTTTAGTGCTTGGCTTGTTTTCCTTGCTAGGGCTTGAGTTTAATTTAACCGTGCTGGCGAGTTTACTGGCGATTATTGGTTATTCATTAAATGACTCAATTATTGTTGGCGACAGAGTCAGAGAGCTTTTACGTATTCAGCCAGACAACCAACGCATTAACACCCATGTTGTGATTAACGATGCAATTGGTTCTACCTTAACGCGTACGTTGATCACCTCAGGCACAACACTTGCGACCATTGCCTGTATTTGGTTGCTTGCTGGCGCTGCATTAACGGGCTTTGCTATTGCGTTATTTGCAGGCATTGTGGTGGGAACCTTCTCATCGGTTTGTATCGCCGCTACCTTGCCGCAGTTATTGGGGTTAAGTTCAGAAAATTACACCCAAACACTGGATGATAAAACCAAAGCCTATATGGATATGCCGTAAGTCAGTTTTATAACTTACTTTCATCAGCCGCTATTTTTCCATAGAATAGCGGCTTTTCTGTTTTAACTGCTTTGATATGAATAAAACACACGTAATTGAACATTTACGCTTTGCGCTAGAGGCACAACTGCAAAACGCCAAAGCAGCTGCAAAAGCGGCTCATGACGCTGCAACCCACGAAGAAAGTGTTGCTGAAACTCAATACGATACCTTGGGTTTAGAGGCCGCATACTTAGCGCAAGGGCAAGCTGAACGAGTTAATGAATGCTACCGTGATATTCAGTCATTCGATACAGTGTTTAAAGAAAGCGAATTTAAAAAGGTTCGTGAAGGTGCATTAGTGTGTCTTATCGATGAGCAAGATAACGCAAAGTGGTTTTTTATTGGCCCAAGTGCAGGTGGCTTAGTGGTCACCGTAAAAGAGCAGCCTATTTATGTTGTGACCCGAGAAGCGCCGTTAGGTAAGCAATTGATTGGAAAGAGCCTTGATGATGAAGTTGAACTCTCTATTGCTGGCAATAAACAGTTGTACACCATAGATCAGTTAATTTAATTAATGGTATTTTTAATCAGTAAATTTCATCTTCAAGTAAAAAATATCTCGTTGGTCACAAAGCAAAAAAACCTCTATAAATCACATCAAGCTTAAGGCTTGTACCAATACGCTTAATTCCCAATTATTGCGTATTGGTATTTCAAGCACCCATCTAGTTAAGTGAAGTTTAGCCTCATGCGTTCACTTAATTGGTTGGGTGTTTTTCATTTTATTTATGGCTTAATTTAGGAAAAGTCGTGTTTAAAACCTTGATTGTGGTTGATAACAATGAGCAACGTATTGCTCAAAATTTCGAAAATGTCATTACCTTTGATACCTACTTACGTGATTACCCAAAACATAATGAGCCAAAAACACGCATTTTAAACTTGTGTGATACTGGGCAGTATTTAAGTAAAGGCTATTATTGTTCTTTGCTTGCTGAAGCAAGAAAGCATCAGGTATTACCTAGTGTAAAAACAATTAATGCGCTACGTAGCGATGAGCACAGCACGCGTCATAAAGCGCTTGCTGGTGGCACTGTATTTTTTGGTCACACAGATAAAGAGCAGCAAAGTAAGGCAACCAAAGCATTATTCTCGCAATATCCAGCGCCTATTTTGGTGTGTGATGAGCAAGGTGTTGTAAAGCAAGGCACAATTGCATCATTAGATGACACTGGCTTTACAGAGTTTGTAAAACAACTCAGTAGCTTTACCGAGTCAGTGTGGCGCATTCACGATAAAAAACGTCGTTACCGTTGGGATATGGCTATTTTAGTTGATCACCAAGAAAAAGTGCCGCCAAGTGATAAAGATGCCATTGCTAAATTTATTAAAGCAGCCGCTAAGCACGGTATTTATGCTCAAGCACTGACATTTGATGAAATTACCAATATTGCACAATTTGATGCGTTGTTTATTCGTCAAACCACAGCCATCGACCATCCAACCTATCGTTTAGCGAGTAAAGCGCAAAGCTTAGGGTTAGTGGTCATAGATGATGCAGAGTCGATACTGCGCTGCTGTAATAAAGTGTATTTGCACGATGCCTTTAATTATCAAAAAGTGCCAAGTTTAAAAACTCACGTTGTGGCTGATACAAGTGAAGAGACAATTGAAAGTTTAGAAGCAAACTTCAGCTATCCGCTGGTATTAAAAATGCCGGAAGGCTCTTTCTCAAAAGGTGTATTTAAAGTTGCTAATCGTGATGAGTTAGTTGCTAAGTTAACAGAGCTGTTTGAGTTCAGTGCACTTGTGCTTGCACAAGAGTACATGTACACCGAATACGACTGGCGTGTCGGGGTGTTAAATGGCCGTGCAATATATGCGTGTCGTTATTTAATGGCGCGTAATCACTGGCAAATTTACAACCATGATGCAAAACGCTTTTTCTCAGGTGGTTTTGAAACCTTGCCAACGTTTGAGCTACCTAAAGTGGTACTTGATGCGGCGTTAAAAGCCTGTAAAACGGTGGGTAAAGGTTTGTATGGTGTTGATGTTAAAGAGCATCAAGGTAAAGCATACGTGTTAGAAGTGAATGACAACCCGAGTATCGACCATAAAGTCGAAGATGCCTATTTAGGTGATGAGCTTTATATGATCATTATGGATGAGTTTAAACAACGCCTAGAAGCACGAGGCCGCGGTTAATGAACGCATCTTTTTGTCAAATACGCTTTGCCAATGCAACGGATTTGACGGCTCTTGTCGCCATTGAAGAGCAAAGCTTTAGCCAAGATAGATTAAGTAGCCGTAGTTTAAAACGCTGGATCAGCGCAAGCCACGGCTTATTGATGGTGGCTGAGGTAGATAATCAACTGGTTGGTTATGGTTTAGTGTGGTGCCACAAAGGGACGCGCCTTGCTCGGTTATATTCACTGGCGGTTTTGCAATCTCAGCAAGGTAAAGGTATTGCTTCAAAGTTACTACTTGCGCTTGAAAATGAAACGGCTAAACGGGGCCGTTTATACATGCGTTTAGAAGTTGCGGTAAACAACCAATCAGCAATTCGTTTATATGAAAAACTGGGTTACCAGGTGTTTGGTCATTACAGTGATTATTATGATGATCATAGTGATGCCCATCGAATGCAAAAAAACATTCGTCGTAATATCGAATTTAATGCCGATAAACACACGCCTTGGTACCAGCAAACAACCGAGTTTACCTGTGGCCCAGCGGCATTATTAATGGCAATGTCATCATTGAATGATACCGCAATGAGCCAACTGAAAGAGTTGGATATATGGCGTGAAGCCACGACTATTTTCATGACTTCAGGGCATGGCGGTTGTCACCCTCTAGGGTTAGCACTTGCAGCAATGAAACGTGGCTTTAAAGCCGATGTTGTTTTAAATACCCGCGATACTTTGTTTATTGACGGGGTAAGAAGCGAAAAGAAAAAAGCCATTTTGCATACCGTACACAATCAATTTGTGGCTGAAGCAATAGCTGCAAAACTGCCAGTACGCTATCAAGAGTTAAGCTTGAAGACTATTGAAGATTGGCTTGCTGAGGATAAAGCGGTGGTGTTATTGATCAGCACTTATCGGTTTGATGGTAAAAAGTCACCCCATTGGGTGTGTGTAACGCATATTGATGAGCATTGCTTGTACGTGCATGACCCGTTTTGTGAAAATGAAAAACAATTGGCGATTGATTGTCAGCACGTGCCTATAGCCAAAGCCGATTTTAGCAAAATGGCTAGTTTTGGTTCATCGCGTCTCAGTACTGCGATGGCCTTTTATTTATAATTTTAATTGTTAGTTTGATTTGGAAGTGCAGTGACACTGAGTAGTTTATTTGATATTGCCCCTTATTCTTGGTCAGCAATAGGTAGCGCCGCATTTTGCGGCGCGATTATTGGTATGGAGCGTCAATTACGCGGTAAACCTGTGGGTATTCGTACTTCAGCGCTTATTGTGTTGGGTACTTATTTGTTTCTATCAACAGCGTTTATGTTGCATGGTGAAGATATTGATCATTCTCGTGTAGTTGGCCAGATCATTACTGGTATCGGCTTTTTAGGTGCCGGGGTGATGCTTGCAAAAGATGGCGCGGTTGTTGGCGTAACATCCGCTGCGACAATTTGGGTGTTAGCTTCAATTGGTGTTGTCATTGCCACTGACAACTTACTAGCTGCAATAAAACTATCGGTGCTGGTGGTAGGTATTTTATATGGTGTAGATGTACTTGAAGCTAAATTTAAGAGCTTAGGGCGCGGTGTACATGCCCGTGTAAAACGCTACTCAAAGTTGTATTATCGAAAAGAAAAGTGAAGATAGATATCCGATTAGAGTGATTCATGGAGCCTCCTTACACAATAAAGTCAGCTAGTTTAGACGATTTGTTACTTGTTGATAGTCAAATTCCTGAGTTTGATGGCCGAAATACCCTTAGTAAATTACAAGCACGGTGTGCAGATATTGAGCACCTAGCTTTAGTGGCTTATATCGATAATAAGCCTGTGGCCTACAAACTGGGTTATGAGTTAGATTCAAGCACTTTCTATAGTTGGCTTGGCGCGGTTGCGCCAGAATGTAGAGGGCAGGGCATTGCACAGGCTTTATTAAACGCGCAAGAAGCATGGGTTAAAGCCCACAGCTACCGAGCTATAAAAGTTAAGTCGATGAACCGTTTTCCTGCAATGCTGAGTCTGCTTATCAAAAATGACTATGCAATAGTGGGTTATGAAGACAGAGGCTGCCCACAGACTAGTAAGATTTTATTTGCTAAAGAAATGCCATGGAATTAGCTTACCTAGGTAAGCTAATTAAAAAGTGCGCGCCTAGATCACTTTCTTGTACACAAATATCGCCTTGCAGTTGTTGGCTAACTATTTTCTTCGCTATGCTGAGGCCAAGCCCTATACCTGATTGGTTGTTTTTACCTTTGTAAAAGGGGGTGAAAATTGAGCTTAGTTCAGTGCTGCTGATACCGGTGCCGTTATCGGTGTAGTGAATTTTTAACACCCCATCAAAATCAAAAATATCAATCTCTATTAGAGGGTCTGCAATATTGTTGAATGCATGCTCAATTGAGTTTTGCACTAAAATAAACAGCACTTGCTTGAGTAATTCTATATCAACTTCAAATTGGCTATGAGGGTTTTGATAATTAATATCTAATTTGATACCGCGATGTTTTATTTGCTCTTCTAAGTGCTTATACAATGACTCAGAAAGTTGCTCTAACGTCATGATTGTTTTACTTGATTGTGATTTGGTATACAGCAAATCTTGTAAAATACGTACCTTATAAGCACATGAAGTTAAGTTTCTGTCTAGTAGTTCATTGGTATTTATCAATGTCTCTAAAGTATTTTGCAGTGCTTGTTGGCTAAGTCGTTTTTTTAGTAATCTAGTTTGAGTTTCTTTGACAGTAAGCTGGGTGACATCAACTGCTGTAATACAGTTACCAAGAGGTGTGTTGAGTTCGTGGGCAATCCCTCTAATTAAAGTGGCCAGTTCAGCAAATTGTTGTTGTTCGAACGCTTGTTTTTGCTGATGCAATAATTTGAGTTGGGTTTCGAAGCTTTGCTTAATGGTTTCGAGTAGCTTTATCACAGGCTCGTTATATTCATGGGGTTTGCTATCAAGGATACAAATTGTGCCAAATGGGGTGGTGTCTCCAGCACATATTGGTAAACCTAAATAAGAAATCATATTAAGCTTGATATCTGGGTTTTCTTTCCAGTCCTCATCAATGAGTGCATTGGGTATATTCAGTAATTTTTGAGTTTTTACGACATGCTCACAATAAAGGCCTGAATCTTCTAAACCTTCACTGTCACCTATTTCATAAGGATTATCTTGGTTATCGTTTTTTGAAAACACACTAATAATATTGTTCTCTACTTTCATTACTAAGGCCACGGGCACATCAGCAAAAAGAGCTAAAACTTCGAGCGTTTTATTCCAACTTTGCACTAATTCATCATAATCAAGCTGATACATTTTTTAGACTCAAAAAAATACTAAATACTACTAACTAAAAGCTTAGTAATAATTTTTAATTCAGCAACTTAAATATGATTAATCTGACCTTGGCTTAGAACATTTCCGGCATTTTAGCTTTAGCCAAATAGTTTTCGTCTAACGACTGTGCGATATTCACTGGGTGTTTGTGAAAGCACTTTCTTGAATACGCGTGTTAAGTGGCCTTGATCGTTATAACCCACTTCTAGGGCAACTTCTTGAATAGATAAATTTGAAGACGCTAATAACTCTTTTGCAGTTTGTACACGCAGTTGTTGCCAATACTCAACGGGCGTTTGGCTGGTTGCTTGACGAAAACGGCGTGTAAAGGTGCGGTAGCTTAAACTAAATTGCGCTGCAATTTCTTGCAGGGTCAGTTCGGAGGTTAAATTGTTTTTTAGCCAAAATTGAATTTGTGCAATGAGTTCATCTGGGTGTTTATCAACGGCACCTTCAAGGTAGCGTTGGTCTTCATAAGGTTTGCGAATTTCATGGGAAAAATTACGCTCTACATGTTGTGCCGCTTCTCGCCCGTAATATTGACTAATAATATGCACAATAACATCGGCAAGGGCATTTAAACTCGCAACTGTATACATGCGCTCAGATTGTGTGATGAAAAAATCAGGCTTAAGCTGCACTTTAGGGTAGTCACGTTTAAATTGTTCTGCGTAATGCCAGTGAGTGGTAGCAGGGTGGCCATCCAATAACCCCGCTTCTGCAACTAAGCAATTGCCGGTACCTACCCCAATGATATGACTGCCTTGATGCCAAGATTCACCGAGCCAGTTCACCAAACTTTGCTGTTTGCTCACTACTGGCCGCGGGTTTCGCCAAATCCCAGGCACAATAATCAAGTCACTAACAGGCGCTGTAACGGTTTCGCAGTCGGGCATAATTGCCAGCCCGGTACGATTGGGGATTGCCTTTAGGCTACTTGCCACTAAATTGATGTTTAGAGGTTTAAATTCGTTTTGCTGACGATGACTTTTTGCAAAGGCCTCGCCAGCTCTGAGCATTTCAATAGGCAAGGTTAAACTGGTTATTAATAGATGGGGATAAACCAAAATACTAATTTCAATGGCTTTTATTTGTTGAAGTCTCGTCACTCAAATTGCTCCGACCAGTTGTTTTTGGCCTGTTATGCATGTTATTTGGCTATTTAAGCATAAAGTGTGTTAATTAATCCATTTAAACTTGGCTTAATTCTCATAACACGTTTTCTCAAGGTTTTTTATGACAGCATTACCCGTTATTGTTGGTATGGGTGGTATTAATGCCGCTGGCCGCACTTCTTTTCATCAAGGTTATCGTCGTATCGTGTTAGACAGCTTGGACGCTAAAGCCCGTCAGGAGACATTTTTAGGCTTAGCGACATTAATGAACTTAGTCACTCTTACTGAAGGTGTACTTATAGATGCCCAAGGCAATACCATTGCCGAATCAGACATCGAAGCTAAGTTCGGTGAACAAATTTTAGCTGGCACACTTATTCGTAAAATTGAAAAAAATCACTTCGATGTGGATGCGACTCCATGGCAACAAAAAATGACGTTAACAGCGTCTGATGAACAGCAGATTGTTTTTGAAACGCGCCGCCGTGATTTACCAACCCCAGTACCAAGTGCTTGGCAGGTTGAAGAATTAACTGATAAAAAAGTGAAAGTTACAATTAGTGCTGATCTTGCTATTAAACATGACAGTACGCGCGATAATCCAATTAAAGCGGCCGGTCAATTACCAACAGGTTTTGAACCTTCGGCTATGTATAACAGCCGTTATCAACCAAGAGGCCTGCAAGCGACTATCTTTGCAGCAACTGATGCGATTCGCTCGACAGGTCTGCCATGGCAGCAGGTGATGAATAGTGTTGAGCCTGATCAAATTGGCACTTACTCAGCTTCTGTGGCGGGTCAAGTTGATGATGAAGGATTTGGTGGACTTATTCGTGCGCGTCAGCAGGGCGACCGTGTGAGTACAAAACAGCTTGCACTTGGCTTAAACACTATGTCTACTGACTTTATCAATGCTTATGTAACAGGCAATGTGGGTACAACCTTTACTACATCAGGTGCATGTGCAACGTTTTTATATAACCTACGCGCTGCAGTAAACGATATTCAAGCGGGTCGTACGCGTGTAGCTATTGTGGCATCTGTTGAATGTGCAATTACACCCGAAATCGTTGAAGGTTTTGGTAATATGAGCGCACTTGCTAATGAAGAAGGCCTAAAACGTCTTGATAATACAGATGTGGTTGATCATCGCCGTACAAGCCGTCCATTTGGTGAAAACTGTGGTTTTACAATTGGTGAAGGCGCACAAGTTGCTATATTAATGGATGATGCATTGGCATTAGAGTTAGGTGCTGATGTGTTAGGCAGCGTTGCAGATGTGTTCGTTAATGCCGATGGTATTAAAAAATCAATTACAGCCCCGGGCCCAGGTAACTACATCACGATGGCCAAATCTGTTGCGCTAGCCAGCAGTATTGTTGGTCAAGAAGCGGTACAAAAGCGTAGTTTCATTTTAGCTCACGGCTCAAGTACACCGCAAAACCGCGTTACAGAATCGCTGATCTATCATAAAGTGGCAGAAACATTTGCCATTGATAATTGGAAGGTTGCTGCGCCTAAAGCGTATGTTGGTCATACCATCGCTCCTGCCAGTGGTGATCAATTAGCCATGGCATTAGGTGTGTTTAGTCACAATATTATGCCGGGTATTACGACTATCGATAAAGTGGCAGATGATGTTTATAGCGAGCATTTAGACATTCGCACTCAACACTATCAATGTGATGCAATGGATATTGCCTTCATTAACTCAAAAGGCTTTGGTGGTAATAACGCAACGGCGACTGTGTTATCACCGGCAATTACATTAAAGATGCTAGCAAAGCGTCATGGTGATGAGGTTATGGCGCAATATCAAGACCGTCATACTCAGGTAGCCAAAGCGCAAGCTGACTATCAACAACACGCTGATTTAGGTCAATATGAGCTAATTTATCGTTTTGGTGATGGCCTAATTGATGAAAATGGCATTGAAATTAGTGAAGATTCAATGACAATCCCAGGTTTTGATAAAAAAGTTTTATTATCAAAACCAAACCCTTATCAGGATATGTTTTAAGATCAAGGCATGTTTAAGCACATTCTTGACAGCAAGGCGCTTTTAAAGCGCCTTTTTTAGTGCTATAAATGTTCCTATCAAAGGGAATTGGAGCCATTACCATGATTAAATTCACAAAACTCGCAGCACTTTGTTCACTTATCGCATTACCAACACAGGCTTTAGCACGAGACGTCAACGACTTAGGAGTTGATGTACAGGCTGTTACATCGGCTTATATTGTTAAAAATTCAAACAAACGTTACCCGGGAAGTTACAATGGCTCTCGTTTAGAGGGGTGGGCATTAATGTCTTATGTGGTTGATACACAAGGTAAGGCAAAAGATATTGAAGTGATCATGGCATCTGATACTCGCGGTAGTGAAGAAAATGCAGAGAAATACTTAACCAACTTGGAGTTTGCACCCGCCACAAAAGAAGGCAAAACCGTAGAAGGGGGTTACCTGTTTTCATTTGAAGTAGGTAAGTATTTTAATGGTTACTCGAATGATAAAGCGAGCCGTGGTTTTATTAATGAATACGATGAAATCGATAAAATGCTGCAAGCGAAAGAATTCAAAAAAGCTGAGCAAGCATTGGCTGAGTTATACAAAGATCATACTAAAAACACTTCTGAGCAGGCATTATTTGCATGGTTGAAAAGTCAATATTATTACCATCAACAACAATGGTTTGGCTTTGATGAGCAGTTATCTGTAGCCTATTTACTGCGAACTAAGTTGCCAACAGATATACAATATTTAGTCGCTAAAAGCGCTCTACAATGGTACAGCTTTAAGGGCGATTTTAATCTTGCTTACAATGCTATTTATGCGTTAGATAATATCGAAGGAAAAGAGTTTTCAGAAGAAAACAAACTTGCCACCATCAAGCAAATTGATGACCTATTGGCGCGCACACCGCAGATTAATTCACAAATTACTGTTTCAAAAGATAAGCTGTCATATTTATCTTTATCTCGCGGTTCTATCAAAATTGAAGGCGCGAGCGATGTGTCTAAATTACAGATCCGCTGTGCAGATCAAGTCATTGACCTTGAAGCGAGTGAATCGGTTAATTATGTCATTGATGAGCAAAGCAGGCGCTGCGGTTTATTAGTTAAATCTGCAAAATCAGCTGAGATAAAAGTAAAACAAACTGGCTATGCGATTGTTAACTCAAAATATAACGCCAGCTAATTGTTTACTTTAAACGCTTTACATATCTTAACGTTACGAAATTAATCAATGCCATTAAAAAGGCGATTTCGTAGCGACTAAATGCCACAGCAATGCCAATAAGTCCCATGTTCCAAATACTGGCTGCTGTGGCTGTTCCATAAGTAGAATTTTTGTTCTTCAAAATGGCACCACCGCCAATAAAGCCAATACCCGTGATAATCCCTTCGAGTACTTTTGATTCTGCCTCTGAACTTGTTAATACAGACATGCCCACTAATGCATAACCACATGATGCAACGGCGACTAATGGAAATGTTCGAAGACCTGCACCATTACTGGTTTTTTCTCGATCAAAAGCCATAGGAAGGGCAAGTAAATAGGCAATACCTAAGTGAATTAAATTATCGAGAATTTCATGCCAATCAAAATTAAAGTCCATGCTTTGCTCCTTGCTATCTAGATTATGATAGCGTTGCAATTTCAATACCCGATCAACAAATTAAATAAAATGAGGAAACTAGGGACATGTAGCCGGGTTTTTAAATGTATGCCTTGCTATAATTTGCGATTTTTACGCAGTGCTATGTCATTTTTTCAGCCTTTTGGCTGTTTGAATTTCAGCGATGCTAACAGTATGCTAAACACGCTGACTAAATAGGCCTCACATTGAAACATTCCATCTCCTCCCTAGAAAAGACCGCGCTAGCACTGTGTATGTTTGGTGCACTGATTGCTGTGATTTTGCCTGATGTTATCACTGAGCAAGTTCAGCCGTTTGTACAAATGCTGTTAAGATGGACAGGTAGCAGTTTTTTCTTATTGGTGAACTTTTTATTGTTTGCCATCATTATTTTAGCTATTAGCCCACTCGGTAGCCGAAAAGTGGGTGGCGAGCACGCTGTTGTCGAGTATTCAAATTTTGGCTGGTTTGCCATGTTGTTTGCAGCGGGAATGGGCTCAGGCTTGGTTTTTTGGGGCGTAGCTGAGCCTGCATTACATTCTCTCGACCCACCACTTAAACAAAGCTTATACCCAGATAGACTAGCTAGTAGTCTCGCTTTAACCTTGGTTAACTGGGGCGCCCATGCTTGGTCGCTTTATGCCGTATTTGCCCTAGTGCTTGGGGGGTTAACGCAATACAGTGGTAAGTCAGGAGACATTTGTGCCCCTGTTTTAACGGCGCTTGGTCACCGCTTTGATAAGTCTGCAAAATTTACTGTGTCGTTTATTGTGAAGTTAATTGCGGTAATCGCTATTTTTTTTGGTGTGGTCGGCACCATAGCAAACTCGACTTTATTGATCAGTAAAGGCGTAGAAATAGAGTTGGGGGTTACTTCTACTGTATTAGTGGGGTCATTAATCGTTTGTTTGTTAGCAGTTATTTATTCGCTGTCGGTTAAATTTGGATTACGACGCGGGGTACAGTCACTGAGTATATTCAATGTGGTCTTGGCCTTTACTTTACTAACCTGGTTATTAACTGTTGTGCCGATTGCGCCCATTATTAAAATTGCATTAGATGGGACCGGCTACTATTTACAGTTACTTGCGACCGGCACTTGGCAATTTGATAGCCAGTTAAAAACGCCGGACTGGGCTACTCATTGGACATATAACTATTACTTTTGGTGGTTAGCGTGGGGGCCATTTGTTGGTGTGTTCCTAGCTAAAATTAGCCAGGGGCGTAAAGTTTGGCAATTTATTTTGGCGGTTGTGTGTATTCCAACTTTAGTGACTATTATTTGGTTTGCGACCTTTTCGGGGGCTGCAATTGAATGGGATAGACTTAATCAAGCAGGCATTTTAGTCGCAATAAAACATGATTACAGCCAAGGCTTATTTGTATTTTTTAATCAACTAGACTGGCAAGGAACGGTGTTTATTTGGACCAGCTTATTACTACTGTTGATATTTGTTGCTACATCCGCTGACTCTGCAATTTTAGTCATAAGAGAGCTGGTTGGCTCTGGGCAAAATAACCGCGTAACTCTTTACGCATGGTGTTTAGCATTATTCATATGTAGCTTTGCATTATTACTGCTACAAGATGAGCCATTAAATCGTAGCGTTGCAATTTTAGGTGCTTTACCTTTCTTGTTAATATTCCTCTTACAGTTAGCTGGGTTTTTAAAAGAATTTATTCGCGATATTTGTGATTAATCTACAGTTTTTTACAGTTAAAGTACGCGTTTGTTATTATGCTTAGAAAATAAGCTTAAGTGTATTGGAGGACCGATGCTTAAATCTCTGTATCTTATACTTTCTGTTAGTTTACTCAGTGGTTGTACTGCAATTGGCCTAGTTGCAGATGGAATTGGCGGGCGAGCTAGCCAAGCACAGCCTGCAAGCGCCTATGCAGATAAAAAAGATAATGACCGAGTTAACTATGGTATGACCATGACGATGCTAGGTTACGAAATCGACAAAGCGATTATTGAAGGCCTAGAGAATGGTAGCAAAGACAAAGACGTTGAGCTTAAATGTCGTCAAATAAGTCGCGCAATAAAAGAATGTGTTGAAGTTCAAGCTGAGCCGAAAAAAAGACCCACATTAATGGATAGTTTTAACAATGAAGATTAACTTTTCAAAACTTGTTATTTGCTTAGTTAGCTACCAATTGGTGGGGTGTACAGTGGCGGGGTCAATAGTAGATGGCTATGCAAAAAACTCACAACCAACAAACCTTGCAACTACAAATGCAAATCAAACTAACAGCACAGTAACGGACTCTGAAGGCTTTTCATTTGCAAAGTTAGGCTTTGAAATTGATAGCGCTGTAATTGGTTTACTCAAACCAAAAGAGGAAGAACCGCAATTAGTTTGCAGGCAAATCACCAGCAGTATTAAAGAGTGTGAGGAAGTTAAGCCCTCACACTAAAAATGTGATATTAATTACAGATACTTTTGATGAAACATTAGGTGTTCGTCAATAAAGCTGCTGATAAAGAAGTAACTATGATCATAACCCGCGTGCATGTTAATTTCGGCTGGGTAATCTTTCTCGTTTACGACAGCAAATAAGTTCTCAGTTTTGAGTTGCTCAGTTAAGAAGTTATCGGCCTCACCTTGATCAATACGCATTGGTAAATAATCTTCAGAGACGGCTTTTTTCATTAATTCACAGCTGTCGTATTCAAGCCAACTTGCTTTATCACTACCTAGGTAATTACTAAATGCTTTTTCACCCCAAGGGCAATTAATCGGGTTCACAATCGGGCTAAAAGCACTGGCACTGACGTATTGTTTAGGGTTTTTAAGTGCAATCATCAATGCGCCGTGACCACCCATAGAATGACCAGCAATGGCTTTTTTAGTCGTCACAGGGAAGTGTGCTTCGATAAGTGCAGGTAACTCAGTAACAACATAGTCGTACATATTGTAGTGCACATTGTAAGGTGCTTGAGTCGCATTGACATAAAAGCCAGCACCTTGACCAAAGTCGTAGTTTTCATCGTCAGGAACATTTTCACCGCGCGGGCTAGTATCTGGAGCGACAATCGCAATACCCAGTTCAGCCGCTTTTTTAAATGCCCCGGCTTTTTGCATAAAGTTTTCATCAGTACAGGTTAAACCTGACAACCAATACATCACTGGCACTTTGTTCGTTTCGCTGGCACCTGGCGGTAAAAAAATCGCAAAGCGCATAGCACAATGTGTGCTGCTAGCTTGGTGGGTATATTGTTTATGCCAGCCACCGCTGACTTTTGTTGAGCTTATGTTTTCTAGCATAACCAAATCCTTGAAACATAGGCGCTAGGTATCAACCTAGCGCCAAATTAAAAGATTAATAATGAATAACTGAACGGATGCTCTTACCTTCGTGCATTAAGTCGAAAGCTTCATTGATATCTTCAAGTTTCATGGTGTGTGTGATGAAATCGTTTAACGCAAACTCACCATTCATATAGCGCTCAACAATCTCTGGTAATTCAGAGCGACCTTTAACGCCACCAAATGCACTACCGCGCCATACACGACCTGTTACTAATTGGAATGGACGAGTAGAGATCTCTTGGCCTGCACCTGCAACACCAATAATTACTGATTCACCCCAACCTTTGTGACAACACTCAAGAGCAGAGCGCATTACATTAACGTTACCGATACATTCAAATGAGAAATCAACACCACCGTCAGTCATTTCAACGATAACTTCTTGGATTGGTTTGTCGAAGTCATTTGGATTGATTAAATCAGTTGCACCTAGTTTAGTAGCAAGATCAAACTTACTAGTGTTGATATCAACACCAATGATACGGCCAGCGCCCGCCATTTTTGCACCGATAATCGCCGATAAACCGATACCACCTAAGCCAAAAATAGCCACTGTATCGCCTTTTTGAACTTTTGCTGTTTTAGTAACAGCACCCATGCCGGTTGTTACACCACAACCAAGTAAACAAATTTCTTCAAGAGGCGCTTCTTTGCTTACTTTAGCAAGAGAAATCTCTGGTAATACAGTGTACTCAGAGAAGGTAGAGCAACCCATATAGTGATAAATTGGTTGACCATCTTTATAGAAGCGCGTTGTGCCATCAGGCATTAAACCTTTACCTTGCGTTTCACGTACCGCAGAGCATAAGTTTGTTTTGCCCGATTTACACATCTTACACTCGCCACATTCAGCAGTGTAAAGAGGAATAACATGATCGCCTACTTCAACATGTGTTACACCTTCACCTACGGCTTCAACAATACCGCCACCTTCATGGCCAAGGATTGCTGGGAAAATACCTTCAGGGTCTTCACCAGATAAAGTAAATGCATCGGTATGACAAACACCTGTAGCAACAATCTTTACAAGCACTTCGCCTTTTTTAGGCATCATTACATCCACTTCTTCAATTGATAGTGGTTGATTTGGACCCCAAGCGATAGCCGCTTTTGATTTGATAAAATCAGTCATAACGTTCCCTTATAGTTGTTGGAAGTAAGTATTAAACTTAGTCTATTTTATTTGTTTCTCAATGAATGATAATCTTCGTTTTATTAAAACACTTTTACAGTATGGTAATAATGAATCGTTGGCACGGAATTGATGAGTTTTTAGCGGTAGCAGAAACAGGCAGTTTCACAAAAGCAAGTAAACTACTGGGTATGTCAGTGGCCCATGTAAGCCGGTATGTGAGTCAATTAGAAGAGCGTTTAAACACCCAATTGCTAACCCGAACAACCCGTAAAGTGGTGCTAACGCAAGAAGGGCAGGTGTTTGCGCATCAAACAAAGCAATTACAGCATGCCATGGATGATGCCACGGCACTGCTTGCAGAGCAGCAACTGACACCCAAAGGTAGTATAAAACTAACAGCCCCTGTGATGTACGGTGAAAGTTTCATCATGCCTGCGGTACATTCGTTTATGCAAAAGCACCCAGATATTGAAGTGATTAGCCATTTAAGCAATGAGCAAGTCAATCTATTAGAAGATGGGTATGATCTCGCTATTCGCCTTGGTCATTTAAAAGATTCATCTTTAAAAGCACGGCGCATTAGTCAGCGCAGGCTTGTTATTTGTTGTAGCCCTGAATATATCAATAAATTCGGCCAACCACACAGTGTGAGTGAATTACATCAGCACAATTGCCTGATTGGTAATAACAGTTACTGGCGGGTAAAAGAGCAGGGCCAAGACAAGCACATTAAAGTGGCAGGGCGTTTGGCATGTAACAGTGGCTGGGCATTGGTTGACGCTGCAATAAAAGGGTTAGGCATCGTGCAACTACCAGATTACTATGTCAATGAACACCTAGCCAATGGCAGGTTGAGTGCTGTACTTTCGAATGTTGCACCGGCACCTGAAGGTGTATGGGGGGTGTATCCACCAAGGCAGTTTATCGCAACCAATGTAAAAGCATTACTTGACCATTTGGTTGCTACTGTTCAAGTATCAGATTTATAATTATTTTTTACAATTTCGCGCATCCCATGCAAGCTAAATCTATGCTAACATGAGCGCATATTTAGCCCTTGGAATACCTATAATTCATTATGTTTCAACCTGTTAGCCTTTTTATAGGGCTGAGATATAGTCGCTCCTCAAAGGGCAATGCTTTTATCTCATTTATTTCATTTTTCTCTATCGCGGGCATTGCTATTGGCTTAATGGCCTTGTTTACAGTCAGTTCAGTAATGAATGGCTTTGAAAATAACCTTAAAACCAACATGCTAGGTTTAATTCCCCATATTGAAGTATCAGCCGAAGATAATTCGAAAGAAACCATGCTGCAGTTAAAGCAGCAACTAGCAAATTCTCAAGATGTTAAACAAGTTAACCTATACCGCCATGGCGAAGCCATTTTACAAACTAACCAAGATTTGCACGGCGTATTGTTACAAGGCCTTTATGATGAAGGAAGCTCCATCTATAACGTAAAAGATAAAATTGTTGCTGGCAATTGGTCACAAGTGATGGATAGCAACTATCACATTGCGATTAGCCGCTATTTGAGCAGAAAATTGGGTATTTCGCTTGGGGATAAAGTACGGGTGATCATGCCTAATGCCAGTTCGTATACTCCCCTTGGTCGAGTACCGAGTCAGCGCTTGTTTACCGTTGCTGCACTGTATGAAACACAGTCAGAAATTGATATGTCATTGGCATTTACCAGTGGCTATTCGTTAGGCAGAGTTTTAAAACTAGCAAAATCAGCAGCACCCAATTTGAGTGTGTCGCTGTATGAACCATTTGCTGTTGAGCAAGTATTGCAATCTCAGATAGCTATTTTACAAGATTATACAGTGACTGATTGGCGAGCTAGCCAAGGCACATTATTTGCCGCTGTGGCAATGGAAAAGCGCATTATGTCGATGTTACTTGGCTTAATCGTGCTCGTTGCAGTGTTTAATATTGTTTCAGCATTAACCATGATGGTCAGTGAGAAGCAAAGTGAAGTCGCTATTTTACAAACACTGGGTTTGACTCCGTTACAAGTGCAGCATGTGTTTATGATCCAAGGCTTATATAACGGTCTTATCGGTACCAGCATTGGTGCGTTACTTGGTGTGCTATTAAGTAGCAACATTAATGAATTATTGAATATGTTAGGCATCAATTTATTAGCGGGTGTGAGTCTACCTGTTAAATTTGATGTTATGAGTTTGAGTCTAATTGCTGCAGGGAGTATTGCGATGAGCTTTTTAGCTACCTTGTATCCTGCCAGAAAAGCTGCAAAAGTGAATCCAGCAGAGGTATTACGTTATGAGTGATTTAGTTATCAATTGTCAGCAGCTAAATAAAGTCTATCAAGATGGCGATAACGAGGTTGCGGTATTAAAAGGGGTTGATTTAGCACTTAAACAAGGCGAAATGTTAGCTGTTGTAGGGAGCTCTGGCTCTGGTAAAAGTACCTTATTACACATATTAGGCACCTTAGATAACGAAAGCTCAGGCAAGGTTGAAATTAAAGGTCAGCAGGTTTCTAAATTAAATCGAAAACAACAAGCCAGTTTCCGAAATGAAAATTTGGGTTTTATTTATCAATTCCACCATCTATTAATGGAATTTACTGCCATTGAAAATGTTGCTATGCCACTTTTAATAAAAGGTTTAAGCGCAAAAGCGGCAACTGAGAAAGCCCGTAACATGCTAGATAAAGTTGGGTTATCTCATCGTAGTGAACATAAACCTTCAGCGTTATCAGGTGGTGAGAGGCAGCGGGTTGCAATAGCACGCGCATTAGTAACTGAGCCTGCTTTAGTGCTTGCCGATGAACCAACCGGTAACCTAGATAAACAAAACGCTATTAAGATTTACGATTTAATTAAAGAGTTAAATACTAGCTTAAAAACCAGTTTTGTTGTGGTAACCCATGATTTAGAACTTGCAGATAAACTAGGCAAAATTGCCTATTTAGATGATGGTAAGCTTGCAATTAAAGAGTCTCAGCATGTTGCTTAGTGCCTTTATTTCAAAACGATTTCGTGCCCATAGTGGCCAAAAAGACGGACAAAACGGTTTTGTTAGTTTTATCGCTAAAGCATCAACAATCGGCATACTTTTAGGTGTTGCTGTGCTAATTGTTGCTTTATCAGTGATTAATGGCTTTGAGCAGCAGCTAGTGCATCGGCTTTTATCGGTTGTACCTCAGGTTGAATATGTTGCCCCTAACAAACCCATCAATAATTGGCAGTCAAAAGTTGCTCTATTGCGCTCTCAAGCAGGTGTTACAGGTGCTGCGCCATTTATTAGTGTTAACGGCATGGCACAATATAAAAGCGAGCTAAAAGCGGTTGAAGTGCGTGGTGTTAGCCCCGAATTTGAAAACCAAGTGTCGGCATTAAACCAATTCACAGAAGGGCGCTTAGTTAGTCAGTTACAACAAGAAGATGTACTGTTAGGGCAGCAAATAGTCAACCGATTAGGTCTTAAAATTGGTGACCCAGTTACCTTATTAATCCCACAGATAAACCAGCAAAGTAACACGTTACTTGCCCCAAAACGGGTGAGCTTGAATCTTGCGGGTATTATAAAAATGGGTGGCCCAATTGATGAAACGGCGGCTTTCATTCGCCTTGATAAAGCACAAAGTGTGCTGAGTTTTGAGCAAAACCAAGTAACCGGATTACGATTACAAGTAGCAGATGTATTTGCGGCCCATCAAACGGCGATGCGTGTGGGGCAAGTTATACCTGATTATGTCTATGTCTCGAGTTGGTTTAGAACCCAGGGTAGCTTATATCAAGATATTCAAATGGTTCGTACTATTGTGTATATCGTGGTGTTTTTAATAATTGCTGTAGCGAGTTTTAATATTGTTTCGTCATTAGTGATGGAAGTACGTGAAAAACAGGCAAATATCGCAATTTTAAAAACCATGGGCGCACAAGATAGCACTATTTTAGCAACCTTTGTGATGCAAGGTTTTACACAAGCTTTAATTGGCGTGATCTTAGGCACTGTTATCGGCGTAATGCTTGCGTTAAACATCAGTGAACTGTTCACTTGGGCAAGTAACTTATTTGGCGATAACCCGTTAAAAGGGGTTTATTTTATAGAGTTTTTACCCAGTAAATTAGTTTGGCAAGATATCGTTATCACGGTGATTGTTACTTTTGTTCTCGCTATTTTGGCAACATTATACCCTGCATGGCAAGCAACCCGAGTCGATCCTGCAAAAGTACTGGGTAATTAAGGAGTGTTTATGGATAAGCAAAGGATTATCGATTTTTGGTTTGAGGAATTAGGACCAGATGCTTGGTATCAGCAATCAGATGAAGTTGATGCCTTAATTACAGGTGAGTTTTCAGAATGCCTTTTGCAGGTTATAGCTGGCGAGCATGCTGACTGGCGTGTTGACGCCCTAGGATCTGTAGCTGAAATAATCGTGTTAGATCAGTTTTCACGCAATATTTACCGTAATACGGTGAAAGCGTTTAGCCAAGACCCACAAGCGCTAAGCTTAGCGCAAAGAGCAATTGAATTAGGTTTTGATAAAAAATTACCTAGCTCTCAAGCTGTGTTTATTTATATGCCGTTTATGCACAGTGAATCGAAAGTGATTCATCAACAAGCTGAGCAATTGTTTAAAGGCATGAGTAATTATGAATTTGAACTAAAACACAAAGCGATTATTGATAGGTTTGGTCGGTACCCACATCGCAATAAAGTTTTAGGTCGCGAATCAACAGCTGAAGAGCTGCAATTTTTAACAGAGGCTAACTCTTCTTTCTGAGTTGACTGAATAGTACGCAAGTAAATTAAAATGCTCTTTGATTGCCCGTAAACACTTGCACAGCGCCATTTTAAACCTTAAAGTGTCAGAAATGTTGTAAAAGAGTAACCACCATGGAACAAAAACAAGCAAGACCATTAACACCAGAAGAACAAGCCGAAGCGCAAAAACAAAGTGTTATTTGGCAAAGAGAATGTTTCCAAAATGCACAAAAGCATTTAGCTGAAAAAGGCGTTATTCCGCAAACTGTTGTAGAAAAAGAAAGCCGTTTTATTGCGCCTTTAGTAGCTATTTGGAAATTTAAAGCACAAAACGGTAAGAGCTATTGGGTGATCACCGGTCGTTTACCTACCGATCACGCTGAAGCAAGTGCAGCAAACAATGCACGTGAAGTATTACGTTACTTCTCTATGCAGTGGCAAATGAAAGCTGATCAGCTGATGCAGTCAGGTGCGGTAGATAAAACTAAAGTTGATTTTGCTAACCTGTTAATCAACCGTGCTCATGGCTTATATGAGCTATTTGAAAAAGAAGAAATGTGGCAAAACGAGCCAGCATAACTAACTCTGAATACTTTCTAATAAAAAAGCTGAATAATGTTATTCAGCTTTTTTATTTAACATATACCTTAGTGCACCAAAGTGAATGGCCGCGTATCAAATTGCTTAATAGGGCAGAGCATTCGTTGCCTTGGAATACCTGCCTCCATAAATACTAAACCATCAGCCGAAAAGCCATTTCGTTTAAATCTATCTACTTCGTTCAATATGCAATTAATGCTGACGCAATCACAGCCTTGCTTTTCAGCCATGCCTACTAAGTAATTCAATAATGATTTGTAAACCGAACGGTTACGGTGTTCAGGTAAAACAGCAATTCGGCCAATGAGGCCATCATTACATAAACGCCCAGTAGCAACTGGGCATTTACACTCGTCGGTCACGAGTACGTGATGTGCTGTTTTATCTAAATGATCAAACTCTATGTGTTTAGGAATATGTAGTTCGCATACAAATACTCGCTCTCGGATCTGTTGTAAGAGTTCCTTGTCGATACTCCATTCAACTTCATCTATTTGATAGCTCATAAACACACGCTCCTAACAAAACCAAATACCCTCATTTAAAAGTGTAGTAAAGGTTTTCAAGAAAATGTGATTATTTTTTGAACTATTTATATCAGCAGAGGTCAAGCAGGTTTGATCGGTGAGCTTTGTTATTAATTCAAGGTCAGTTAAATCATGCATATAATTAACACCATTTATACTTAAAAGTATTTTATTGTCAATTACTTGATAAATAGCACGGGTACCACCTAAACGCTCAAAAACAACGTCTTCATCATTAAGTAAGTCATTTACGTCATCTAAAGTATATGGCTCCTCTAAAGGCGCTAAATCCATGTCATGTTTTGGCTGACTCATACTGTTACCAAGCCAAGTCTTGAATACTGCGTCATCATTAATCGCTGCAATCATAAGTTGCTTTACTTTTTCTGCTTCAGTTTGGTTAAGTTCACCTTTAGATGAACGTAACTTAAGCTCTGCATCACCGTATCGCTGATTACCAAGCTCAGTATCGATGAGGTGATCGGCAAATTGAGAGAGTAAATCACGTTGATTTGGCGCTCTAAAACCTACAGAATAATTAAGTGCATTTTCAACTGCGTAACCTTCATGTGGGCAACCCGGTGGAATATAGAGAATATCTCCCGGCTCTAACACACAGTCGATCACGGCAGGAAATTGCTCAACTTGTAACAAGCTCTTATTTTGTGCAAATTGCTTTAAGTTCGCATCAGGTAAACCAACTCGCCAGTGGCGTTTTCCTTCACCTTGAATAATAAACACGTCGTATTGATCTAAATGCGGGCCCACGCCACCACCTGGGGTAGAGTAGCTGATCATCAAGTCATCAATACGCCAGTTGGGAATAAATCGAAAAGGCTCCAGTAGTTGCGCTGCATCGCTATGCCAATGGTCAACTGCCTGCACGAGTAATGTTGAGTGCTTTTCAGTTAGCAAGCTAAAGTCTTCAAATGGACCATGGTATGCTTGCCAATCATTTGAGTGGTTGGTCACAATACGTGATTCAATGCTTTCTTCCATGGCTAGACCGGCCAATTCTTCTGGCTCAATAGGATCAGCAAAATCCTTGAAGCCTTGCTTAATAAGTAATGGTTTTTTCTGCCAATACTCAGCTAAAAATTGCTCTTGGGTTAATGAATTGATGGTTAATTGATACATAACATGACCTAAGCGAATTGATATAAAAAAAGCGAAAGGAAGGCCTTTCGCTTTTTTAAGTCTTAATTTGAATTTAAGCTAAGTTGTCGATGAACTCAACAGCACGACCAATGTAATTAGCCGGTGTTAATTTTTTCATTTCTACTTTTGCTTCTTCAGGTAACTCAAGACCATCGATGAAATCAGCCATGATTTCTTGGTTTACGCGCTTACCACGAGTAAGGTCTTTAAGTTTTTCATATGGCTTTTCGATACCATATTTACGCATTACTGTTTGGATTGGCTCTGCTAGTAATTCCCAGTTTTGGTCTAGCTCTTCTAGTAGACGCGCTTCGTTTACTTCAAGCTTGCTAACACCTTTTAATGTCGCTTGGTAAGCGATAAGTGTGTAACCCATACCAACACCTAGGTTACGTAACACTGTTGAGTCAGTTAAGTCACGTTGCCAGCGAGAAACAGGTAGTTTTTGCGCCAGATGAGTAAAGATAGCGTTAGCAATACCTAAGTTACCTTCAGAGTTTTCAAAGTCAATCGGGTTTACTTTGTGAGGCATAGTTGATGAGCCAATCTCACCTGCGATTGTTTTCTGTTTGAAGTGGTTAAGTGCAATGTAACCCCAAACGTCACGGTCAAAATCAAGTAATACAGTGTTGAAACGTGCAACTGCATCGAATAACTCTGCAATGTAATCGTGTGGCTCGATTTGTGTTGTGAACGGGTTGAATGTTAAACCTAGGCTCGTTACGAACTGCTCAGCGTGGCTGTGCCAATCGTAATCTGGGTATGCACTCAGGTGAGCATTGTAGTTACCTACAGCGCCGTTGATTTTACCTAACATTTCTACGTTAGCAATTTGGTCACGTTGACGCTTTAAGCGCATGTAGACGTTTGCAAACTCTTTACCCATTGTAGAAGGAGTAGCTGGTTGACCGTGGGTACGTGTCATCATCGCAACTGACTTGTACTCAACTGCTTTTTCTTTTAATGCATTTAGAAGTTGGTCGCAGTATGGAAGTAATACTTTGTCACGCGCTTCGGTAAGCATTAAACCGTGAGACAGGTTGTTGATGTCTTCTGAAGTACATGCAAAGTGAATGAATTCGTTAACTGCGTTAAGCTCTGCGTTATCAGCTACTTTTTCTTTAAGTAGGTATTCAACGGCTTTTACGTCATGGTTAGTTGTGCGCTCGATCTCTTTAACGCGTGCGGCATCCGCTTCGCTAAAGTTATCAACAATGGCATTAAGTAAAGCATTAGCCTCGTCGCTAAATGCCGGTACTTCTGCGATTGCGCTTGCTGCAGACAAAGCTTGTAACCAACGAACTTCAACAGTTACACGGTATTTGATTAAACCAAATTCGCTGAAAATGCTGCGTAGTTCCGTGGTCTTGCTGCCATAGCGACCATCTACCGGAGAGATAGCGGTTAACGCTGAAAGCTCCATAATGACTCCTAAATTGTCTAGTTTGAACGATAATTAAATTGATTGTTTAGCAATGGCGAGGATTTTTCTTTTTGCAAAGAAAAAGTGACGGCGTTTACCGCCCATTTGTCGCCATAACACGGCACTACGAATTCCGGCCAATAATAGGGCACGAATTTTGTTTTGCGTGAGCTGCTGTTTTAATAACTCTGGCTTGCCATACACTTGAATACGATGCCCAAGGGGGCTTAGCACCGACGAGTAAATATCAGCAAGCGCTGCTACTACAGTATCATCTGTGATAGCAAAATGGTCGAGGCGACGTTTAACATCATCAATGCGACGACCTAATTCATTTAAACTGTTTTGTTTTGAGCTTAATGCGCGTTCTAATTGCATTAAACCACCTACATACTTCACGATTTCAACGTCTTTGTCTGCGCCGGCAGAAAGCTGTGCAATTAAAATGCGATAGCCTTCACGTAAGTTATGTTTACCCTGATACACGTCTTCAGGGCTATTTGGTGATGTTTCGACAATACAGTTTAGTAATTTTTCTAATTCGTGGTCGCTACCTTGGCCATATTGCGCAACTTTTTGTACTTGTTTAGCAACTTGACACATGGCAGCTAAAGCCATGACTTGGTGCTCTGTCATTATTTGATCACCGAATCAATAATACCACCACCTAAACACACTTCGTCAGCGTAGAATACGGCTGATTGGCCCGGTGTCACTGCTTTTTGTGGCTCATCAAATAGTACGCGTGCCATACCATCTTCACCAACAAGTAAAGTACAGCTGATATCTTCTTGGCGATAACGAGTTTTAACAGTACAGCGTGTGGTCCCTTTAGGGCCTTCGCGGTCAACCCAGTGAAGCTGGTTTGCATTTAAACCATTGCTGTAAAGGCGAGGGTGATCTTTACCTTGACCAACCACTAATACGTTACGATCAACGTCTTTATCAACTACATACCAAGGTTCACCCGAACCTTCTTTCATGCCACCAATTAATAGACCTTTACGTTGACCAAGTGTGTGGTACATTAAGCCTTCGTGCTCACCCACTTCGTTGCCATCGGTATCTTCAATTTTACCTGGCTGTGCTGGTAAGAATTTTTGTAAGAAGTCTTTAAATTTACGCTCACCAATAAAACAGATACCGGTACTGTCTTTTTTATCGTGAGTGATTAAGTCTTGCTCTTCAGCGATGCGGCGTACTTCAGGCTTAGCAATATCGCCAACAGGGAAAAGTGTTTGCGCAATATGCTCATGGCTTAGAGTGTATAAGAAATAGCTTTGATCTTTGTTGTCATCAAGGCCACGACACATTACAAATTTATCACCGCGCTTTTCACGGCGAACATAGTGGCCAGTAGCGATGTAATCAGCACCAAGTGCTTGTGCTGCAAATTCTAAAAATGCTTTGAATTTGATTTCCTTATTACACATGATGTCTGGGTTTGGTGTACGACCTGCTTTATACTCTGCTAAAAAGTATTCAAACACGTTGTCCCAGTATTCGGCTGCAAAATTTACAGTATGAAGCTCAATACCTAGTTTGTCGCACACTGCTTGTGCGTCTTTTAGGTCTTCAGCTGCAGCGCAATATTCATCATTATCGTCTTCTTCCCAGTTTTTCATGAACAGGCCTTCAACTTGATAGCCTTGTTGCTTTAATAAATACGCTGATACAGAAGAATCCACACCGCCGGACATGCCTACGATGACTTTAATGTGACTATTTTCGCTCATAATATTCGCTGTCATTTTTTAACTGCTATGGAAAGGCTGGCATTATAGCATGCTTTTAGACGCCCAAACCAGCCAAAATCACAGCGGTTATTGGTAAATCAAACTAAGTGGGTAGGCTTTACCAGCTAAATGATCTTCAATGCATTTTAAAACCAAAGGGCTTCTCAGCGGCATGCTTTTAATTTGTTCAAGGCTAAACCAATCTGCACTTAAAATGTCATTATCTTGGGGTGATGTTTTAACGGGTTCAGGGCAATTAAAAGCAAAACTAAAACGCATATAGTGGACACCATTCGCGGCATGTAAATTATAGATACCAACAAGATGACTAGCACTAAGACTAATACCTGTTTCTTCAATAAGTTCGCGATGAGCTGCTTCAGCTAAAGTTTCATTGGCTTCCAAATGACCCGCAGGCTGGTTATAGCAAATATCACCTGTGTGTTTATCGCGCTCTTTGACAAGTAAAAATTTGTCTAGGCATGTGACGATGGCGGCCACTGTGACATTTGGTTTATGCATCTGGGTTGTTCACTACTTTAAATTGACCACTGTTTAAGCCATCAAGATTATAGTTACCAATGCTGTAACGAATTAAGCGCAAAGTAGGGAAGCCAACATGCGCTGTCATACGGCGAACTTGGCGATTACGCCCTTCGGTGATAGAGATTTCTAACCAGCTAGTTGGTATGTTTTTACGCTCGCGAACGGGCGGGGTACGAGGCCAAATTGACGGCTCGTCAATACGCCTAACTTTGGCAGGCTTGGTCATGCCATCTTTAAGCTCTACACCTTTGTTAAGTGCAAAGATAGCCTGATCAGTAACATCACCTTCTACTTGCACCCAATAAGTTTTAGCTGTTTTTTTATTGGGTTCAGTGAGCGTATGTTGTAATTTACCGCAGTTGGTAAGGAGCAAAAGTCCTTCGCTATCTCTGTCTAGGCGTCCTGCTGCATACACGTCTTTAATAGTAATAAAGTCGGCAAGCGTTTTGCGGTTTTGGTCATCGGTAAATTGGCAAAGCACATCAAATGGTTTGTTAAATAGCACCACTTTGCGCTGCTCAGGGCTAATTGCTTTTTTAATTTGGCGTTTTTGAGTCGGCCTTGAATAAGTACGACCGCTACTGCGACGTGGTTTACTATTGGCTTTATTAACCATTAAATACACCTAGCCGGTTTAGGTAAACCTGCAATTTTAGTTGCTTGCTTTGCTGGGCCTTTAGGGAATAGCTTATACAAGTACATGCTATTACCTTTTTCTTCACCTAGCTTTTGGGCCATTGCTTTGACCAGCATACGAATTGCAGGGCTGGTGTTGTACTCTAGATAAAAATCACGCACAAAATGCACAACTTCCCAGTGCTGCTCACTTAAGGTAATGTTCTCTTGCTCTGCAATAATAGGTGCAAGCTCTTCACACCAATCATTTGAATCAAGTAAATAGCCTTGTTTGTCTGTTTCTATCTGTTTGTTATTAAATTCAAGCATGGTTTACCAAGTAATCGTGTTTTTTGCGTTTAAAGTCATTTCTACAAACTGCGCATAGTTTATTGCGATATCGCCTTGATTAAATGAAATATCACGTGCCACAGCATCTTCTTCAAGTAAATGAATTGCTGAAGAGAACTGCTTAAACTGCCTATTGTTATAGCAAGCGTCACTAACAAGTAGCACTGTATCTTGTGAAGAAATTAAATTTGCCAACATATTATTGCAATAGTGAGCTAAGGGTTTTGAAAAAATATGCAAGGTACTCATAACGTCACCACCTGATGCTGTTGGCTAATTAAGTCTCGCTGTTGCTCAAAGCTAGCTACTTTAACATCGATAATCAGACTATCTTCTGAAAGGTTAAAATCCATCAACGACTTTTCACATACATATATGTTTTCAACATCGTATAACTCAAGGGTTTTAATGGTTTTAAAATAGTTTTTAATGCCAAGTTGCTCTGGCTGTTGATTTTTTTTCAAAGCTAAAACAGCCTCACCACTTAGAAGCCAACTAATGTTTTGTTCAATTGCGGCAAAAATCAGTGTCGTGTCGAGTGATTCACGAATATGTTGATCATCAAATGGGCTATGTTGGCTTATTACTAAAATGTTTTTCATTTAAATTGCACCCATTTATCCGCTTCACTGACAAGCATCGCAAATTCAGCGAGTCCAGCAACGCTAAACACGCCTGTGTTATCGATATCTAAGCCACGCTTTTCAGCAGCAGTGACACATAGCAGTAGAGGGATCGCTTGCTCACTTAACGACTGCCACAAACGATTAATTGGAAGCTCGTCACTGGCAAGTTCTAAATGTTGGCTGGCATGAAAAACACCTGCTTGGTATAAAAAAACAGCTGAAATAGTGTGACCTGACTCAATGCATGCCTGTGAAAATTTAATCAGACGTTGTGTAGTATCGTGGTCAGTCGGCGCGGTATGAAGAGAAAGTACAAATTGTGCCAAAACGCATCCAATAAAAAAGCCCCTAGAAAGGGGCTATTTTAACAGAACTATTTAATTAGTCATCACTTGCACCAAGTAGGTGAAGAAGAGACGTAAATAAGTTATATACGTTCAGGTATAAAGCAACTGTTGCACGGATGTAATTAGTCTCGCCGCCATTAACAATACGGCTAGTATCAAATAAGATTAAACCAGACATAATTAGCACAACTGCAGCATTAATGACCATAAAGGTAATTGAGCTGCCGATAAATAAATTAACTAGGCTTGCAATAATAACCACGATTAAACCCACAGTTAAAAAGCCGCCCATAAATGAGAAGTCTTTTTTAGTGGTAAGTGCATAAGCCGACAAACCAAAGAAGATTAACGCAGTAGAGCCTAACGCTTGCATGATAAGCATAGGGCCATTTGGCATTGCAGCGTAGTAGTTAAGCATTGGACCAAGTCCTGCGCCCATCAAACCTGTGAAAACAAATACCCAAGCAACACCTGATGCACTGTCTGCTTTTTTGTTAACAACAAAAAGCACACCGAATGCAATCAAACTGAATACTAACCCCATAAAATAAGGTAGATTCATTGCCATTGATATACCTGCTGTTACTGCGCTAAATGCCAGTGTCATCGCCAGTAGGAAATAGGTATTCTTTAAAACTTTATTGGTTTCAATAGTCGACATTACTGGTCTTGCAGTATTGTACGATTGATTAAACGCCATTGTTAGAGCTCCTTTAAATGAACTAGTATGTTCTTTAGTTCCAATTATTAAACTGAACTAAGCCTATCAAGAGTTATATATTTGGGCAATCTATTGTGGATCAATAGACAAGATAAATAATAGAAAAGTTCAAATCGATTATATTTTGACTTTAATTGTGTTAATGCTGAACGATTTAGTTGTTTTTTAATCACTTAAACAGTTTTTTGAAAAAAAAGCTTCACAAGCACGGCCGCTTTATCTATTATGCACGCCGTCGGAGAGATGGCAGAGTGGTCGAATGCACCGGTCTTGAAAACCGGCAGGGGTTTGTAGCCCCTCTAGGGTTCAAATCCCTATCTCTCCACCATTATTTTTACTACTGGCGTAAGCGGGTAGGTTTTCGCATTCGGAGAGATGGCAGAGTGGTCGAATGCACCGGTCTTGAAAACCGGCAGGGGTTTGTAGCCCCTCTAGGGTTCAAATCCCTATCTCTCCACCATCATTGAAGCCGCTGAATTTATTCAGCGGCTTTTTTGTTTCTTGAGCTTTTCATTTGTTCTGCAAATTACGACTATTGTCGATATTTCGCATTTTAACTAGTTAGTCCATGCTTAACACTTCTCGTATTATCTTTGTGACATTAGGGAATTTATGAAACATCGTTTAGCAAAGAGTGTAGGACTTTCTTTATTATCGCCTGTGATCATTGGTTGTATCTTAGGCCTTTATTATGCGTTTACACTTGAAGGAAATAGTTTAAGCATTTTCTTTAACTTATTTGTTAGCGCCATCGCCAATGCCCACATTGTAGGCCTTACTATGGCTGCGTTTGTGGTGCCTGGTTATTTACTTATGTATAAGTATGCAAAGGTCAATTATTCAGGTGTTTTGACACTAGGCTTACTCGGTGGTGCTATTTTTAGCTACTTACTTAGCGCTACAACAGGTATGGCTTTTGTAGTCAATGCAGTGATGTCTGCATTGGCAGCAGGACTGTTTTTATTTGGTTTAAGACAGGGCCTTACAACACAATCTTCTCATCAATAGCAGAATATTTAATCAAGCTGACTGAAATTGAGGGCAAAATGTTTTTTTTTGCCCTTAAAAGGTTTCATTTGTCGTCTACAAAGAGTACCTTTAGCTACTGTATGTTTAATAAGAAGTAGTTTGGTATGCAAAAGCAAGATTTTTACCAGTCATTAGTTAAACAAACTGAATCGCTAATCACTGGTGAATCAAATATTATTGCCAACATGGCAAATATTAGTGCGCTGTTATTTACCTCTTTAGAGGATGTCAATTGGGCGGGCTTTTATTTAATGGATTCACCTGAAGAATTAGTGCTAGGGCCGTTTCAAGGTAATCCTGCATGTATCCGTATTCCAGTAGGTAAAGGGGTATGTGGAACTGCCGCGCAAACACAACAAACACAACTCATTGAAGACGTGCATGCATTTGCCGGTCACATTGCCTGTGATGCTGCATCTAACTCTGAAGTTGTTGTGCCGATTTTCAAAGACGGTAAAGTATTTGCTGTACTTGATATCGACAGCCCAAGCATTGCGCGATTCGATGCTGATGATCAAGCTGGTTTAGAAGCATTGGTAAAATGCTTTGAGGCAAATCTAAAATGAAAGATCTGCTAAATGTGCAAGATTACCTCTTTGCAATCCAAGATGTTGGTGATTGGGAAGGGGAAGAAGAAGTTGTTGCCGAAAGGCTCAACGACTTGATTCACATGGCATGGGAACGTCTACCGGATGACCTTGACTGTGAATCAATTGATGAAATTATAAATGGTATTTGGGAACACCTTCGAGGTGATTTAGCGCTTATTGAAGCGGACTTCGAAGAGTTGACCGACTGGGTAACACACTATGTCGATTCATCACTTGATGAAAAGATGTAATAAAAGGTTCTAACATGGAAACCACAAACAAGCTAAAAGATATTAATGAAGTACTGGATTTCTTATACCAAGAATTTCCAAAATGTTTTAAACAAAAAGACGGTATTCAGCCGCTTAAAGTAGGTATTTTTAAAGATATCGCTGAGCGTATTGAAGGTTCTGAGAAAGTAAGTAAAACTCAGGTTCGTCAAGCACTAAGAAAGTACACCTCAAACTGGCGCTATTTAGAAGCTGTAACTAAGTCTGAGTTCCGTATCGATCTTGATGGTAATCAAGACGAAAAAGTAGAACAAGAGCACATTGAGCACGCACAAAAAGCGTTAGAAGAAAGCCGTGCTAAAATGGCGAAGCGTAAGAAACCACAACGTCCACGCAAAGACGGTGACACAAAATCTTACAAAAAGAATAGTGGCCACCACGCTAAATCTGGCGAAAAAGGCGCTAAAGTAAATAATAAGCCTGCTAAAGCTGCTCCTGCAAAACGTTCAGGAAAAGTTGAACCTTTACCTGCCTCAGAGGTCAAGGTTAATAGCAAAGTTAAAGTTAAACTTGGCCAAGCACTTGTAAACGCGGTTATTACTGAAGTGAATAAAGACGAAGTTCACGTTGAGTTAGTAACAGGGATGCAAGTTAAGACCAAAGCAGACAGCCTGTATATCATTTAATAGCTGTAAAAAATAAAGGAGTTGTGTATGAGTAAAAAGTTTACGCTCATTCCGTTAGTCGCTGCCCTGTTTTCAGGTTCATTATTGGCATCTTCAGACAATCTGACTGAAAAAGACCTGCCAGTACTCAAGCAAGAAAGCCAACATAGTACGGCAAGCAAACGGGTGACAAACTTATTTACTCGTGCACACTACAAGCCAATTAAATTTAACGATGAATTATCTGAGAAGGTTTTTGATCGTTACATTGAATCTCTCGACTACAATAAAAATGTGTTTTTAGCGTCTGACATTGCCTCGTTTGAGCAATATAAAGACCAATTTGATAATGCATTGTCGACAGGTAAATTGGGATTTGCCTTTGATATTTTTAACTTAAGTTTAAAACGTCGTTTTGAACGCTATGACTATTCTTTATCGTTACTTGAAAGCGAAATGAAGTTTGATAAAGAAGATGAGTATCTGTTTGATCGCGAAGACGCTAATTGGGCAACAAGCCAAGCTGAGCTTGATGAACTTTGGCGTCAGCGCGTTAAATACGATGCTTTACGATTAAAAATGACTGGTAAAGATTGGCAAGGCATTAAAGAAGTCTTGACCAAACGTTACCACAACGCGCAAAAGCGTTTAGTACAAACGAACAGTGAAGATGCTTTTCAAATCGTGATGAACTCATTCGCACGAAGCATTGAAGCGCATACCTCTTATTTATCACCTCGTCGCGCTGAGCAATTCAAGATGGACATGGATCTTGAATTAGAAGGTATTGGTGCGGTGCTTAGTTATGACGAAGATTACACGGTAATCCGTAGCTTAGTACCTGGCGGCCCGGCTGATAAGTCTGAACAAATCAAAGCAGATGACCGTATTATTGGTGTTGCTCAAGAAGGTGAAGACTTTGTTGATGTGATTGGCTGGCGTTTAGATGACGTAGTTGATCTGATCAAAGGCCCGAAAGGGACAAAAGTTCGTCTGCAATATCTAAAAGGGGCAGATGCTCACGGTACTCCAAAAGTGGTTGAAATCACGCGTGATAAAATTCGCTTAGAAGACCGCGCTGCAAAATCTGAAGTATTTGAAGCGAAATACTCAGACTTAACCAGCAAAATTGGTGTGATTGAAATCCCTGGTTTCTATAACAATTTATCGCAAGACGTTAAAGTTGAAATTGCTAAACTCAAAGAAGCTAAAGTAGACGGCATTATCATCGATCTACGTCAAAACGGCGGCGGTTCACTTTACGAAGCAACGCAGCTTTCTGGTTTATTTATCGATCAAGGCCCAGTTGTACAAATTCATACGCTAAATAATCGTATTGAAGAGCAAAAAGATCGTGACGGTGTCACTTTTTATGATGGCCCACTCACTGTGTTAGTTGATCGCTACAGTGCGTCAGCCTCAGAGATTTTTGCAGCTGCAATGCAAGATTACGGCCGTGCTATTGTCATTGGTGAGCAAACCTTTGGTAAGGGTACTGTACAGCAGCACAAACCACTTGGCCGTGCTTATGATTTATACGACCACCCATTAGGTAGCGTGCAATATACAATCGCTAAGTTCTACCGAATTAACGGTGGAAGCACACAGCATAAAGGCGTGATCCCAGATGTTTCATTCCCGTCGGCAATTGAGCCATCAGAGTGGGGCGAGAGTCAACAAGACAACGCACTACCTTGGGATAGCATCATTCGTGCTAAGTACAACTCGGTTGATAATCTAAAACCAGCGATTGCTTACGTTAATAAGCTTCATGATGCGCGTATTGTAGATGAGCCTGAGTTTAGTTATGTGTTTGCTGACATTAAGCGATACCAAGAAGAGAAAGACCGTAAGACTATCTCATTGGTTGAAGCCACGCGTATAAAAGAGAAAGATGAAGGTGAAGAGCGTGCGTTAGAACGTGCTAATGAACGACTTGTTCGCCTTGGTGAAAAGCCAGTAGAGAAGCTTGATGATTTACCTGATAGCCTTGACGAGCTAGACCCTTTCTTAGAAGAAGCGGCATTAATCACCCAAGATTATATAAAATATGGTCGTATCGCTAAGAAATAATTAGCAATATCGATTAACAAAAAGGCGCTTAAGCGCCTTTTTTGCTACCTAAAACAGGTCAGATTGGTATAATACCAATCCGCAATAATACTTAATCATTTTGAGGGATTAAACCTGTCGCTATCTGCGTTAAAAATTTCTGATTTAGAAAAACTAAATAGCGAAATTTTTGCCTTGCTATCAACGAGGATTTATTGCCTCAAAATAGATCACTTAATTAAGCGAATTGGTATAATCACAAAATCTGGCTACATAAGGCCACTGAAGTTTTGCGTCAAAGCTTACAATAATAATTAAACACGCCACATAAGACGTGTAGGAGACTATCTTTTGAATTCAATTGAAGAGAAGCCAATTAAACAGGCCAGTTTTTTAGATGCCATAATCCCAATTACTGTGCTCGTGTGCCTATTAGGCGCTGCTGTTTATTTATTCGGTGATAATTCATCATCGGGTCCTAACCAAATCGCTTTATTATTCGCTACGTTTACCGCGGCATTAATTGGCTTAAAAAATGGTTACACCTGGAAGAAACTAGAACAAGCCATGATTGAGGGGATCACCTTATCCCTTGGAGCAATCATTATACTGTTAATGGTGGGTGCCTTAATTGGTACTTGGTTGTTATCAGGAACTGTACCCACTCTAATTTACTATGGCTTACAAATTATCAATCCTAGCTGGTTCTATGCCGCTAGTTGTTTAATTTGTGGCATTGTCGCTATGAGTATTGGTAGCTCTTGGACTACAGCAGCGACTATCGGTGTGGCGTTACTAGGTGTTGCAACTGGTCTTGGTCTTGAACAAGTAGTCACAGCGGGTGCGGTTATCTCAGGCGCCTACTTTGGTGATAAATTAAGCCCGCTTTCAGAAACAACGAACTTAGCACCAGCAGTAGCAGGGGCTGATTTATTTGAGCATATTCATCACATGCTTTGGACTACAGTGCCAAGCTTCATTATTGCGTTAATTATTTTTATTTTTATGGGCTTTAATGCCGGTGCTTCAGCTGAAGCTGGGCGTATTGATGAAATCGTTAATTTATTAGAGCAAAACTTTAATATTGGTTTTGAAATGCTAGTACCACTGGTGGTGTTGCTGTTTTTAGCAATTCGTAAGATGCCAGCTTTCCCTGCTATTTCGATTGGTGCGGTGTTAGGTGCAATTTGGGCTATGTTATTTCAATCAGATTTAATTAATAGTCAAATTGATGCATCACAAGGCCAAGCAATTGGTTACTTCAAATTAGTTTGGACAACATTCTTCGATGGTTTCAGCATTGACACTGGCGATGAAAAAATGGATTCACTATTAAGCGGTGGTGGTATGGCTGGCATGCTAACAACCACTTGGCTGATTATGACGGCCTTGATGTTTGGCGCTATCATGGAAAAAACCGGCTTACTTGATATGTTCGTTAAGAGCATCTTAAAAATTGCTAAAAGCACCGGTTCTCTTATCACTGCAACGATTGCAACGTGTATTGGTACCAATGCGGTTGCAGCTGACCAATATATCGCGATTGTTGTTCCTGGACGTATGTTTAAAGACGAATATGAAAAACGCGGTTTAAAGCCTGTTAACTTATCTCGCACATTAGAAGATGGTGGCACAATTACTAGCCCACTTATTCCGTGGAATACCTGTGGTGCCTATATGCAAAGTGTTTTACTAATCAATCCATTTGACTATGCAATGTACGCGTTCTTTAATTTAATTAATCCATTCTTAGCGGTTGTTTATGCCTATTTTGGTATTAAAATTTTACGTATTACCCCAAAACATCTTAAACAAGAAGCTAACGCCGAATAAACTATTTAGGCCCTGCTAAGCAGGGCCATTTGGAGTCAGTAATGTCTGCTACGAGTAAACCTCAAGCTCAATATTTAAAAGATTACCAAGCCCCACAATTCTCAATTCAACACATCGATTTACGCTTCGAATTAGCCCCTTTAAAAACATCAGTTCAGTCAACAATGACAATAAACCGTACCGATGAAAGCAATGCTGATCTTGCGCTAGATGGTGTTGATTTAAAGTTTATTTCAGTAAAGGTTGATGACAAAGCGTATGATGATTACACGCTTGAAGATGAAAAGCTGATCATTCATAACTTACCTGAAAGCTTTATTCTTAAAATTGAAAACCATATTGATCCGCAAACGAATACTTCGTTAGAAGGCTTGTACTTGTCGGGTGGTGCTTACTGTACGCAATGTGAGGCTGAAGGTTTTAGAAAGATTACCTATTACCTTGACCGCCCAGACATCCTTGCCAGCTTTGATGTCACAATTATTGCCGACAAGAAGTACACACACTTACTTTCTAATGGTAACCAAATTGAATCAGGTAACTTAGATGACGGTCGTCATTTTGTAAAATGGCAGGACCCATTTAAAAAGCCTAGCTATTTATTTGCATTAGTCGCTGGTGATTTTGATGTATTACGTGACCACTACACGACGCAGTCTGGACGAAAAGTCGAATTAGCTTTGTTTGTTGATAAAGGTAATTTATCAAAAACGCCTCATGCCATGACATCTCTTAAGAAATCAATGCAATGGGATGAAGAGCGCTTTAACCTTGAGTACGATTTAGATATTTACATGATTGTTGCTGTTGATTTCTTCAACATGGGCGCAATGGAAAATAAAGGCCTGAATATCTTTAACTCTAAATGTGTTCTGGCGAATCAAGAAACAGCCACAGACAAAGATTATCATACGATTGAATCTATTGTAGGGCACGAGTACTTCCATAACTGGACCGGCAACCGTGTTACTTGTCGTGATTGGTTCCAGCTGTCTTTAAAAGAAGGATTAACGGTTTTCCGTGACCAAGAGTTTAGTAGCGACTTAGGCTCACGTGCGCTTAATCGTATTGATGCGGTTAAAGTAATGCGTACTCACCAATTTAGTGAAGATGCAGGCCCTATGGCTCACCCAATTCGCCCTGATAAAGTCATTGAAATGAATAACTTTTATACAGTGACTGTGTATGACAAAGGGGCTGAAGTTATTCGTATGATGCACACCTTACTTGGAGAAGAAAAGTTCCAACAAGGTATGGCATTGTATTTCGAGCGCCATGACGGACAAGCAGTTACTTGTGATGATTTTGTCGCTGCCATGAGTGATGCGTCTGGCATTGATTTAACGCAATTTAAGCGCTGGTATAGTCAAGCGGGTACACCTAAGCTCAATGTAGAGCAAGCGTATGATGAACAAAACCAAACTTTCACATTAAGCATTGAGCAGTTTGCACCTGATAATCAGCCTAACAATGCCTTACTGCATATTCCTTTTGCTATTGAACTTTTAGATAGTGAAGGGCAGTCGCTACCACTTGTGATTGATAATCAGCAACAAGATTCGGTATTGAATGTCACAGAAAAAACACAGCAGTTTGTTTTCGAGGGCATTAAACAGCGCCCAGTCGCAGTGCTACTAGAAGATTTCTCTGCGCCATGCATTGTTACTCAAAATACATCTGCAGCGGATCTGTTACATATCATGCGTTTTGCTCGTAGTGACTTTTCACGTTGGGATGCTCAACAGCGTTTATTTACTAATGAAATGAAAGCGGCGATTGCCAGTGGTGAAGCTTGCTTATCTGATGATATCTTGTCGGCATTAAAGCTATTAGTTGATAATCGTGAAGGTGACCTTGCACTGATTGCTGAGCTGTTAAAACTGCCTAGCTACGATACTCTTGCAGCAGAATATGCCGTCATCCCTGTTGATGACATTATTGCTGTTCAAAATGCATTTGAATCGCAAATTGCCAACTTCCTAACAGAATCATTGGTTAATTGTTATAACGAGCTTGAAGATGATGGTTCAACATCTGCTACAGCCGTTGCAGTGCGTGCTCTTAAGCAACTTTGTTTACACTATTTAGCGAAAACAAATCACAGCGACGTTAATAGCCTTATCGAAGAGTCTGCCCATAGTAATAATATGACCAATGCACTTGCTGCATTAAGTGCTGTTGTAAAAGCAAATCACTCACTATGTGATACGCTTTTAACAGAGTTTGATGCTAAATGGCGTCATGATGTGCTCGTTATGGATAAATGGTTTGCACTGCAAGCGATGAAAGATTCAGCAACGAGTATCAGCGATATTAAAGCGCTCTATGATCACCCAAGTTTTGACTTTGGTAACCCTAACCGTGTGCGTGCTTTGGTTGGTAGCTTTAGTCACTTTAATATTACTCAGTTCCATCGAGCTGATGGTGAAGGGTATCAGCTATTAGGTGACTTATTAGTGAAGCTTAATGATATAAACCCGCAAAATGCATCACGTATGCTGACACCGTTTATGTCATGGAAACGGTATGATGAAAATCGCTCAGAGGCAATGAAAGCCCAACTACAACGCTTAGCTGATTTAGATGGCCTCAGTGATGATCTGTTTGAAAAAGTAGAGAAAGCACTCGAAAGTTAATGAATGAATATTACTTTGCCTTGTATCTGAGTTACTCAGAGTGTCTTGATTACTATCATGGTAAATATAAATCTGTACAAGTGACCGAGGATGGTGGCAAGACAGTTCGCTTTGATGCTCACCATTTGCGTCCTTTTATTTCTTCGATAGGAATAAGAGGGCGCTTTAGGTTGACATTAACGGCTGAAAATCAGTTTCTAAAACTCGAGAAAATTAGTTAAAAAAGCAGCATTAGCTGCTTTTTTTGTGATATTTGTCGTCCAAAAAGCTAAATTTCACTGTCCCCAATTCGCTAAATTTATTATATTTTTGTTAATTCGATTTGTTCTATTGTTAATTTACGTGTATAAAATATCTGGTATGACGTCTTACCAATACGTAAACGTCACATTTTTAAATAAATATTAACCGATTGAACGCGTTCTATATTGTAATTTTACTGTTTCGCTTCTATCGTTAGAAAGATACTAAAAACAACAATTTGATCACAAAACAACCCGTTACAGGGGGATGAACACAATGATAAAACGATCGCTTTTTGTTAAAAACAAAATAGCTTTGGGACTCGCGGCGGCTACACTCGGACTCTCAAGCACATCTTTGCATGCGGCAAACTTTGAGTTAGGTGACTTCGATATACGTTTTGACTCTAACTTTTCTTATGGCCAAAGCATTCGTGTTGAAGACCGAGATTTTCAACATATAGGTAAGAGTAATAATCCTTCATTTGACTGGACGGGTTATCATTCTGCTTTAAATCCAATTTATTCTTCTGCTGATGTATGGAACCAACCAGGTGCATACTCAAATAATGGTGATGCAGGTAACCTCAATTTTGATAGTGGCGATTCTTTTTCAAAACTATTAAAAGGTAACCATGAGTTATCAATCAGCAAAGATAATTTTGGTTTCTTCACTCGCTTTATGTACTTCTACGACTTTGCATTGATGGATGGTGATTTTGCCTATAACAACCCAACATCAGGTAACAAAGTAGACCCATGTGATGATGACGACACAAAAGAACAAGTGTGTGCTGATTTACGTTTACTAGACGCTTATGTATGGGCAAACTTTGATTTAAATGAAGGTCGTAACCCGCTGTCTATTCGTTTAGGCCAACAAGTTGTGAACTGGGGTGAGAGTACCTTGATTTCTCATGGTATTAACGTTAACCCAGTTGATATCGATCGTTTAAAAGCGCCAGGTGCAGAGTTAAAAGAAGCTTTCATACCTGTTGGTATGCTTTGGGCATCACTAGGCATCACAGATAACTTAACGCTAGAAGGTTTCTACCAATATGAATGGCATGAAACACGTCTTCCAGCGGCTGGTACGTATTTCTCGACGAACGATTTCGCGTCAGAAAATGGTTATCAGCAAAATATCCAACTGGGCTTCACGTCTAACCCGGATATCGATTTAGCATTCTTAACTGAAAGCTTAAATAATTTAGATGACATTGTTCGCTCGCAAGGTGTTGATCCTACATCAGCACAAGGCCAAGCAATGATGGCGCAAATGTACTTAGCTTACCCAACCAAAGTGGCGTTAAAAGGCAAAGGTGGTGCAGGTAAAAACGAGCCAGACGATGGTGGCCAGTATGGTTTACGTTTAGGTATGTACTTACCTGAATTAAACGACACTGAAGTGGCGTTATACCACATTAACTATCATAGCCGTCGTCCGGTAATTTCTGGTCAGGTATCAAACTTCACTGATGCGGCAATCGCTGCTGATATCGGTATGTTATTAACTACAGATATCACAGAGGATAATGTAACTAGCTTGCAAGCATTCACTAAAGGCCAGTTAGAATACCCTGAAGATATTAAACTGTACGGTCTTAGCTTCAATACATCTGTAGGCGAAACGGCACTTGCTGGTGAATTTGCATTCCGCCAAGATGAGCCTCTACAAATTGATGACGTAGAGCTGTTATATGCGGGTATGCCAGAGCAATTAGCAGTTGCAGGTATTCGCCCAGATTTTGCTGGTATTTCACAAATGAGTCTTGGCGATGCTACAAGTGTTGTAGGTCCTGGTGAAGTAGCACAAGGATTTATTCTACGTAACACTGCACAATTACAATTTACAGCAACACACTTATTTGGTCCTTCACTTGGTGCTGATAGCTGGGCGGTAGTTGGTGAAATTGGTGGTGTACGCATCAACGATATGCCAGATTACGATGAGCTTCGTTTAAACGTTGCTGGTACTGGCCGTAGTGGTATCATGCAAGGTCCATTAAGTGATGATTATTCAACACTTCACTTAGGTCTTTCTAATGGTCCTGAAACGAATCCGTTCCCAACGGCTTCTGCATGGGGTTATCGTTTAATTGCGAAAGGTGATTATTATAACTTCTTCAGTGGTGTTAACTTCTCTCCACGTTTTGTGTTCTCGCACGATGTGAATGGTATTACACCTGATCCAATGTTCTTATTTGTTGAAGACCGTAAATCGCTCGGTGTTACTATGAACTTCAACTATCAAAATGCGTGGTCGTTCGACTTTAGCTACAACTCATTCTGGGGTGGTGGTGCAACGAATACTTTCTCTGACCGCGATTATGTATCTTTCAATATTAAATATTCAATCTAAGGGTAAATTATGATTATTAGAAAACCTACCCTCATTGCTGCAGCATTTTGTGGCGTTTTCGCAAGCTCAAGTGTACTTGCAAAAATTACCGCTGATGAAGCGGCACGTTTAGGTAAAGATTTAACACCTATTGGCGCAGAAAAAGCTGCGAATAAAGACGGTTCTATCCCAGCTTGGGATGGTGGTATCACAACACCACCTGCTGGTTATAAACCGGGAATGCATCATCCTGATCCGTATGCTGATGATAAAATCTTATTCACGATTGATAAATCGAATGTAGCTGAGTACAAAGATTTCTTAAGCCCAGGTCAAATTGAATTATTCAATACTTATCCTGATACGTTTAAGATGAACATCTATCCAACACGTCGTAGCGCGTCTTATCCTCAGTTTGTATATGATGCAACTAAAAAGTATGCAACGACAGCTGAGTTAGTAGAAGGCGGTAACGGTATTAAAAACACTGCTGTGGGTGTTCCGTTCCCAATCCCTAAAGATGGCTTAGAAGCTATTTGGAACCACTTATTACGTTTCCGTGGTTTATCAATTGAGCGTTCTGGTGGTCAAGCAGCACCAACAGCATCTGGTTCATATAACTATGTAGGTTTTGATGAGCAACTGTTAGTTGAGTATTCATCACCTGAAGCAACGCCTGAAAAGCTACAAGAATCTAATATCTTGTTTAAGTTTAAGCAAAAAGTAACTGAGCCAGCGCGTCTTGCCGGTACTGCGTTATTAGTTCATGAAACAATGGACCAAATCTTAACGCCACGCCAAGCATGGACATACAACTCAGGTCAGCGTCGTGTTCGTCGTGCACCTAATGTTGCCTATGATGCACCGGGAACAGCTGCTGATAGCTTACGTACGACTGATGACTTTGATATGTTCAACGGTTCTCCAAATCGTTACAACTGGACATTAAAAGGTAAGCAAGAGCTTTATATTCCTTATAACAGCTATAAGCTTCACAGCGACAAACTAAGCTACGATGATATTCTGCAAGCAGGTCATATCAACCCTGAACATGTTCGTTATGAAAAACATCGTGTTTGGGTAGTTGAAGCGAACCTTAAAGATGGCACGCGTCATATCTATAAAAAACGTGTTTTCTATATTGATGAAGATAGCTGGCAAGTACATGTAGCGGATATCTATGATAACCGTGATCAAATGTATCGTGTAGCGATGGCGCATGGTCTTAACTACTATGAAGTACCAACTCATTGGAGTACGCTAGAAGTCTACCATGACCTTAACTCTCGTCGTTATTTAGCAATTGGTTTAGACAACCAAGAAAAAATGTATGATTTCTCACAATCATTCAACGATAACGAGTTTACTTCAAGCGCATTACGTCGCGAAGGTCGTTAATCAAATTAAGGCACCTGACCCCAGGTGCCTTTTGCAATTCGCGTAAGTCATCAGTACACGCAATAGATTTCTCAGTGGCTTTTTTGACTTCTCTTTTTATTTTTTCGAAGGCGATTTATCTTTATGAAGTATTTGCTTTATGCCTGTCTTGCTTATAGTGCTTCATGTTTTGCTCAAGACATGCCTATGCCGCAACAAGCGATTAGCGCTGTTAACGCAAACAAAACTCTTCTCACCGACATTGAACTAGCTGGCCCAAATCTCATTGCAGTTGGCAAACACGGTGTGGTTATCACAAGTACAGACGCTCAAACTTGGCAACAAGCCAGTGTGCCTACTCAAGTGCTGCTAACAGCCGTTGATTTTTATAATAACGATTTAGGCTGGGCATGTGGTCATGATGCAACCATCATTAATACTGTAGATGCAGGAAAAACCTGGCAGTTACAGCAATCTTTACCAAACATGGATAAGCCATGTTTAGATATTTTATTTACTACTGAACAACATGGCTATGCAGTTGGTGCATACGGAATGTTTTTTGAAACTAACGATGGTGGCCAAACTTGGCAGAAACGTTTTTTAGATAGCCTGTTATTTGAAGAAGACCGTGAATACCTCAATGATTTAAAAGACAGTGACCCAGAAGGCTATGAAATTGAAACTGCTTCAATACTGCCGCATTTTAATCGCATCGTTAAAACTGAGGAGAGTCTATTTCTAGCCGGTGAAATGGGTTTAATGGCACAAAGTTTCGATAATGGTCAAACATGGCGGCGTCTTGAAGAGATCTATATGGGCTCTTTCTTTACGTTTGCGTCAACTGCAGATCAAGGTGGTGAAGATCTAGTTGCAGGCCTTCGAGGCAACATTTTCACTCGACAAGCCGGCAGTGATCAATGGCAACAAATACCACACGACAGTTATGCAACCGTGAATAGCGCGATTAAATACAACAACCAGTGGTTATTATTTGCCAACAGCGGGGTGATTTTCCAAATTGAGGATGGCCAATTATCAGAACAACAAATGGCTGATGGTAAATCGTTACTTGATGGTGTCGTGTTTCAAGACAAACTAATTATGGCTTCAGAAAATGGCATTAAAGTGAAGGAGTTGAATCCGTAATGCGTGGTTTTTTAGATATTTTAGAAAGAGCGGTGTTTCGTCATCGCTTATTCGCAATTATTTCCTTTGCTTTGATCACCTGTTTCTTATTATTCAAAGCAACACAAATTCAATTAGACGCGTCGTTTAATAAAAATATTCCGCTTAATCATGACTACATGAAAGTTTACACCAAACATGAAAAACAGTTCGGTGGCGCTAACAGCATTTTGATTTCTGTCTGTGATGCAGATGGTGATATTTTTAATGAGGAATTTTTCACCCAACTTAAAGCAGTTCATGATCAGCTTTACTTTATTCCTGGTGTAAATCGCCCATTGGTAAATTCAATCTTCGCACCGAGTGCGCGTTTTGTTGAAGTGGTTGAAGATGGTTTTGCTGGCGGTCCAATTATTCCAGCAAACTTTACCGCTGATAAACGTGGTCTTGCGGTTGTAAAAGAAAACATCGAAAAAGCAAAAGTCGTTGGTCGTATGATTGCAAGCGACTATTCGTGTGCAATGGTAACCGCTCAGCTACTCGAGACTGATCCTCAAACGCAAGAAAAACTCGACACTTTAGCGTTTGCAGAAAAGCTAGAAACACAAGTTCGTGAACCGCTAAGTACTGACAAGGTCAGTATTCATATTATCGGTTTTGCAAAAATGGCAGGGGATGTCGCAGAGGGCGCTAAGGGCGTACTGCTATTCTTTGCTATTGCCATTGCTTTCACATTTGTGATGGTTTGGCTGTTCTGCCACTCTTTAAAACTGACAATTTTACCGATTGCCTGTTCAATCATTGCTGTTGTTTGGCAGTTAGGCTTGCTATCAAGCTTAGGCTTTGGTTTAGACCCTATGTCAATTTTAGTACCGTTTTTAGTGTTTGCGATTGGTGTAAGCCATGGCGTGCAAATGATTAATGACATCGGTAAAAAAGTGTCTACGGGTAGTTCAACTCGGGTTTGCTGTCAGGCAAGCTTTAGAGCACTTCTGATCCCAGGTGGTATCGCGCTGCTATCTGACACAATTGGTTTCTTAACCTTACTCACCATTGATATTGGTATTATTCGTGAACTTGCTATCACAGCGAGTTTAGGTGTGGCGGTAATTATTTTCACCAACTTAATTTTATTACCTGTATGGGCATCGTACATGCGCTTTGAAGGCTCTGTGCATATTCAAGCGGGTACACATACAGACAAACCGAACTTCTTAGATAAACTACGTGAACTTTTAGTTAAAGCAACAGACCGTAAAACAGCTGTGTTCATCATTGCACTGACAGCCGTGTTATTCGCTGTCGGCTATTGGCAAGCTGATAAGATGCGTATCGGTGATTTACATGCTGGTGCACCATCACTGCATCAAGATGCCCGTTATAACCAAGATACTTTCTTAATATCAGATAAATACACCATATCTTCAGATATTCTAAAAGTGATTGTTGAAGCGTATCCTGCTGCGTGTACTGAGCATGATGTTATGGAGCGTATTAGTCGATTCCAATGGCAGATGGAAAACGTTGCCGGGGTACAATCGGCTGTCAGCCTGAGCTCAGTAGCGCAATCTGTGAATGCCGGCTTTAACGAAGGTAACTTAAAATGGCAAAGCCTGCCACGCAATACGGCAAGTTTAGTGCAAGCTACTTCACGCGTTGAAACAAGCTCAGGTTTACTCGATGGTAACTGCTCTGTAATGCCAGTGATTATTTTCTTAAATGACCACAAAGCAGAAACGATTGACCATGTGGTAGCTAAAGTTAAAGAGTTTGCTAAGGCCGAAGAAACCGATGAGTTAAAGTTTAAGCTAGCGTCAGGCCCTGTCGGTGTAATGGCTGCAACGAACGAATCTGTATCAGCTGCACAGCTACCTATGATGCTTTACGTTTACGGCGCCGTAATCCTGCTATGCTTAATTAGCTTTAGAAGTGTTAAGGCAACGGTCGCGGTTGTATTACCTCTGTACATCGTATCAACCTTAGCGCAAGCGTTGATGGTACAACTAGAAATAGGTTTAACAGTGTCGACATTACCAGTTATCGCTTTAGGTGTTGGTATTGGTGTCGATTACGGGATTTATATACTGTCATCAATGATGGGGCAGCTAAAACAAGGTGTGGCACTGGAAGTGGCTTATCGTAATGCATTAGCAGAGCGTGGTAGTGCAGTGTTGTTCACAGGTATTACCTTAGCCATTGGTGTTAGCACATGGATTTTCTCTGATCTGAAGTTCCAAGTGGATATGGGTATTCTGCTAACCTTCATGTTTTTGGTTAACATGTTGGGTGCAGTACTACTTTTACCTGCAATTGGTAACTTCCTCTGGACTGACCAGAAAAAATAATGTGAATAATTGTGCTCCGATATGGCCAGTAATGGCCATTTATATCTATATTTTGTGAATAGATGACCAAATAGCTGAAAAGCTTAAAATGATTTCATCGAAAAGGCTGTTTATTAGCTGTAAAAGAGTTAGAATTTACCTGACTCCACGCTAATAAATGGCTGTACAAATATTCTACTAATCGATAAGTAGTATAGATTAAGGAACATACAATGACACGAAATGAAGGGCAAGCCTCGGTTATCTTAGATAATGTCTGTAAGCTGATCCAGAAAAAAGTTCACGCTGATAATGTGTTACTCGTTGAGAAATTCGCCAAAGCCTTGTACAGCAATATGTCTAAAGAGGATTTGGCACATCGCAACGATAGTGACTTATATGGCGCTGCACTAAGCCTATGGAACTCGCTAGAAAAAAATAATTCTGATGACGCGGTTGTCCGTGTTTTCAATCCTGAAGTAGCAAAAGATGGCTGGCAGTCATCGCACACTATTGTTGAAATCATCGCGAAAGACATGCCTTTCCTAGTTGATTCTGTGCGTATGGCCATGACCCGCGCAAACATCGCTTCTCACTTATTACTTCACTCTCCGCTGAAAATCCAACGTGATAAAAATGCTAAAATCACCGGTATTTCAAGCTTAAAAGCAGAGCAAGAATCAACGTCGACAAAAACTGTGTTCTTTATCGAGATTGATCGTCAAACAGATGCAAAAGTAATTGAGTCTTTCAAAAAAGAACTTGAGTCTGTGTTAGTTGACGTATCTATCGCTGTAGAAGATTGGCAGCCAATTCGTGAGAAGCTTATTGCGGTAACGAAAGACTTACCTAAACGCCACCATAATAATAACGAAAGCGAAGTTGCAGAAACGGTAGAGTTTTTAGACTGGTTAGCTAAAGATAACTTTACGCTAATGGGTTACCGTGAGTATGAACTTTCGCCAGTGCAAGGTGATTACCAGTTAAAAGGTAAAAAGGGCACCAGCCTTGGTCTAATGAAAAACACAGACGAAGAGCATAGCCGTTTACTTTCTGAGTTACCTGAAGTAGCGCGTCAAGAAGCGCGTAGCAGTAACTTATTAATTTTAACGAAAACAAATTCAGTGTCTCGTGTACATCGACCTGCATACATCGACTACGTGGGTATTAAGCGTTTTGATGATGAAGGCAATGTAATTGGTGAAGACCGCTTCCTTGGTTTATTCTCATCAAGCTTTTACAACAACAGCGCCGCTGATGTACCTGTACTGAAAAGTAAGATTAACCGCATTATGGAAATGTGTGACTTTGCTAAAGGCACTCATGCATATAAAGCGGTATTAAATATTTTAGAAACGTATCCACGTGATGAGCTTGTGCAAGCACGTGAAGCTGAACTACTTGAAGTTGCCATGGGCGTATTACAAGTACAAGAGCGTGATATGTGCCGTATTTTTGTGCGTAAAGACGCATATGGCCGTTTCTTCTCTTGCATGGTATATGTTCCGCGTGAGCGCTATAACACGGCACTACGTCGTGAAACGCAACGTATCTTAGCCAATGCATTTAATTCTGACGACAAAGTCGAATTTACTACTTTCTTCTCTGAGTCAACATTAGCCCGTACACATTACACGGTGCGTGTGACTGACAATAATATTGAATATAACGTGAAAGACATCGAAAACAACCTAATTGAAGCTGCCCGTACTTGGGAAGATAGACTCCAATCTGCACTACTTGAAAGCGCAGGTGAAGCACGCGGTAAAGAATTAAACCGTAAATATGCACAAGCGTTTGCAAGTGCGTATAAAGATCAGGTTTTACCAAGTGCAGCGGTTGTTGATATTGAAAAGCTAGAACTTCTAAACGACGAGAACAAACTAGAGATGTTGTTCTACCGTCCACAAGAAGAAGCAAACACCAATGTTGTTCGTTTAAGCTTATTCCATAAAGATGTACCAATTCACTTATCTGACGTAATGCCGATGTTAGAAAACTTTGGTTTACGCGTAGTTGGTGAAACACCTTACTCAGTAAAAACGACTGACGGTAAAGTTAATTGGATCATGGATTTCACCATGCTAATTGACAACAAGGGCATTGCTGACTTTGATAAAGTGTCAGCGCGTTTTCGTGCAGCGTTAACGAATGTGTGGAATAACCGTTTAGAAAACGATGGTTTCAACCGTTTAGTATTAATGGGTGGCTTAACAGGTCGTGAAGCGTCTATTCTACGTGCCTACGCTAAATATATGCGTCAAATTGGTGTCACTTTCTCGCAAACTTACATCGAAAGTACCTTTGCAAATTACCCGCACATTGCATCGCAAATCGTTAACTTATTCACTAAAAAGTTCTCAGTTAAGAACCCTGGCAGTGAGAAGACACTTGAGAAGCTAGTTGCACAAGTTAATCTTGAACTAGAAAACGTAGCAAACCTAGATGACGACCGAATCATCCGTTTATACGTTGATATGATCAATGCAACTCTTAGAACGAACTTCTTCCAAAAAGAAGCGGACGGCCAATTTAAGTCATACGTATCGTTCAAAGTTCAGCCTTCTATGATCCCTGAAATGCCATTACCACTGCCTGCGTTTGAGATCTTTGTATACTCGCCGCGCGTTGAAGGTGTGCATTTACGTGGTGGTAAAGTTGCTCGTGGTGGTTTACGTTGGTCTGACCGTCGTGAAGACTTCCGTACTGAAGTGCTGGGTCTTGTTAAAGCGCAACAAGTTAAAAACACGGTTATCGTGCCAGTCGGTTCGAAAGGTGGTTTTGTGTGTAAACAGCTACCGACAGACCGTGAAGCATTCTTCAAAGAAGGCCAAGAGTGTTACAAGATTTTCATCCGTGGTTTATTAGATATCACAGATAACATTGAACGTGGTGAGATTGTTCCACCAGTTGATGTTGTTCGTCATGATGAAGATGACCCGTATTTAGTTGTAGCTGCCGATAAGGGTACTGCGACTTTCTCTGATATCGCTAACGGCATCGCAAATGAATATAACTTCTGGCTAGGTGATGCATTCGCATCAGGTGGCTCAGTAGGTTACGACCACAAGAAAATGGGTATCACAGCGAAAGGTGCGTGGGAATCTGTTAAACGTCATTTCCGTGAAATGGACATTGACTGTCAAACAACTGATTTCACTGTTGTGGCAATCGGCGACATGGCGGGTGACGTATTTGGTAATGGTATGTTGCTTTCTAAGCACATTCGCTTACAAGTAGCGTTTAACCACATGCACATCTTTGTTGATCCAAACCCTGATGCAGCGACATCTTACCCAGAGCGTGAACGTTTATTTAATCTACCGCGTTCTTCTTGGGAAGATTACAACAAAGACCTTATTTCACAAGGTGGTGGCATTTTCTCACGTGCGGCTAAATCAATTAGCTTAAGCTCAGAAATGAAGAAAATGCTTGGCACTAAGAAAGCGAGCATGACACCTAACGAGTTAATCAAAGCAGCTCTAATGATGGAGTTTGATTTACTTTGGAATGGTGGTATCGGTACTTACATCAAGAACTCTAAAGAGACTGATGCTGATGTTGGTGACCGCGCGAATGATGCACTTCGTATTAACGGTTCTGAGCTTGGTGCGAAGATCTTAGGTGAGGGCGGTAACTTAGGTGCGACTCAATTAGGTCGTATCGAATTTGCGGCTAAAGGCGGTCGTGTTAACACTGACTTCATCGATAACGTAGGTGGTGTTGCGTGTTCAGATAACGAAGTAAACATCAAGATCTTACTTAATGGCCTAGTTGCTGAAGGTGACTTAACACGTAAACAGCGTGATGAGTTACTTTATTCAATGACTGATGAAGTGTCTGAGTTAGTATTAAAAGACTGTTACCGTCAAACGCATACCTTATCGATTACTCAATCAAAAGGTACGTCAACGCTTAAAGAGAAAGTACGTTTCATCCATGCCCTTGAAAAAGATGGCAAGCTTAACCGTGCAATTGAGTTCATCCCAACGGATGAAGAACTTGCAGAGCGCGCAGCAGCGGGTAAAGATTTAACTCGTCCAGAGCTTTCTGTACTTGTTTCTTACGCGAAGATGGTTCTTAAAGAGTCTCTAGTGGTTGATGAAATCACTGAAAACCCTTACTACCGTCAGTTATTAGTTAAGTCGTTCCCAGTGCCACTTCGTGAGAAGTTTAACGATGCAATGGATAACCACCCACTTCGTAAAGAGATTATCGCAACGAAACTTGCAAACAACATCGTTAACGATATGGGTCTTAACTTTATGGTTCGTATGCACGAAGAAACAGGTGCTAACGAAGCTGAAATCGCACTTTGCTACTCAATTGCAAAAGAAGTGTTCCAGATGCCAGAAACATGGTCATCAATTGTTGCACTTGATAATAAGATCCCAGCAGCTGTACAAACAGAAATGCTATATCAATTACGTCGTACGGTTCGTCGTGCAACACGTTGGTTCTTACGTCATCGCAATAAAGCACAAACGATTGAGCAAGCAATTGAATTCTTTGCACCAACATTTGCTGATTTAAGTGAAAACTTAAACAGCTACATGGTTGAAAAAGAAAGCGAGCGCCTAGTTAAAGCAGCAGAGAAGCTAATTGACAGCAATGTACCAAAAGCACTTGCAACACGTATTGTGTCACTATCAAGCTTATTCTCTGTAATGGACTTAGCTGAAATTGCAAATAATTCAGAGCGTAGCATTGATATGGTTTCTAATACCTACTTCAAGCTGGGTGCGCGTATGGGCTTACATTGGTTCCTTGACCAAATCACCAACCAACCAGTTGCGAACCACTGGCAAGCACTTGCTCGTGCTTCTTACCGTGAAGAGCTGGATTGGCAACAACGTACATTATCAGCTGTGGTACTTAATAGCTTTGCAGCAGACAGCAAAGACATTGATGCACAAATTGATGAGTGGATGGATAACCAAGATCTACTATTACAACGTTGGAAACAGATGCTATCTGAGTTCAAAACATCGCAAAGCCATGATTTTGCGAAGTTCTCAGTGGCACTTCGTGAACTAATGTTGTTAAGCCACAACTGTGACACTTCCAAATAAGTGAAAAGTCGTTAAAATACATACCCCAGCTCGCTGGGGTATTTTTTTGCCCTTAATTTGCAATGGTCCGTTTATAAACGGCTACCTTGTTTATTTTTACCTAAGGAACAAACCATGTTTTATGATCTAGCTCGCCGTTTTATGTTTACCCGTGATGCGGAGTGGGCTCATGAATTTGCACTTAATAATTTACGCCGATTTGCTCATACGCCATTGAGTGCTACGTGGTCTCAATCTGTCCCTAATAAACCCGTCAACTTTTTAGGTTTAGAGTTTAAAAACCCAGTAGGTTTAGCGGCAGGCTTAGATAAAAATGCCGAGTGTATTGATGCATTTTCGCAAATGGGTTTTGGTTTTGTTGAAGTAGGTACTGTTACGCCACGTCCTCAAGCGGGTAATGACAAGCCGCGTATTTTCCGCTTACCTGAATCAAATGCGATTATTAACCGTATGGGCTTTAACAATAAGGGCGTTGATAACCTAGTTAACAATGTTAAAGCGGCGAAATATGACGGTATTCTAGGTATTAATATTGGTAAAAATAAAGATACACCAAACGAGCAGGGTAAAGATGATTACATTCACTGTATGCGTAAAGTATTTGAACATGCATCGTATATCACAGTAAATATTTCTTCACCGAATACCCCTGGTCTTCGTGACTTACAATATGGCGAAGCGCTTGATGACTTATTACAAAGCTTAAAGAATGAACAACTTGATTTAGTTGCTAAACATAACAAACAAGTGCCTATGTTGGTTAAGATTGCGCCTGATCTTGATGAAGTACAAATCGGCCAAGTTAGTGAGTCATTGATCAACAATAAGATCGATGGTGTTATTGCTACAAACACGACACTTGAGCGCGCAATGGTACAAGGTCAACAATACGCAAATGAAGCGGGTGGTTTATCTGGCCAGCCTGTGCGTCAGCGTTCAACCCACGTAGTTAGTGAGCTTAAGCGTTTAACTGATGGTAAGTTACCTATCATTGGTGTGGGTGGTATTGATGATGCTGATTCTGCAAAAGAGAAATTTGCAGCGGGTGCAGACCTTGTACAAGTTTACACTGGTTTCATTTATAAAGGCCCAGAATTGGTAAAAACGATCCTAAATAGCTTATAAGGATCAGTTATTTAAGCAATTGATCATTAATAAAATGTTCTAAGAAATCATTTTATTAATGGTCTGCTTTAGTTATAATTTATGATTAAGCGCACAGTATTTATTCTTTAGGGAGGAGACATGTTACAAGCATCTAAGCAATGGAAATGGCTTGCTTGTGCGAAAAATAATCGTCTTTTGGTTGACCTAGACCAAAATATGCAGCTGTGCACGCCCTACAAACTTCGCCAACTCACTGATGCTGTTTTACAAGAGCCAAACTTTAGCCTTGAAGACGCTGCATTTTATCAGCAAGTTTATCAATACCTCGAAACTTTCTCATTATGGAGCCCTGCAGAGCTTTGCCAAATTGCGCTAAATGCCACTGCGGTCAAATTTCATTTAAAGCCAGTACTTGCAAAAAGTTGGTTCTTTCATGAGTATCATGGCAGCCAGCCAAGTGTCGAAGCTGTAGTGAAATTGTGCTCACAGGCACAAGAAGGGGAGTTTTTAATTGTTGACCACTCAAGCGAAGCCTCAGTGTGTATTAACCTAAGCCAACACTTTCAATTAGACGAAAACCTTTCTCTTGAACAGTTTGAGGCTATTAAGGTTTTAAATAACCGTATCCATCCTGTTTATATTCAACAAAAACAGTTTAAATCTGCCTAATATCCCTGCAAATGTTGGCGTTTTTGTTCGCCAAGCTATGCTATAATCCTGCGCAATTAGCATTTAAGGGTTTTTACTTTGCAATTTATCGCACTTACTTCTATCGGAATAGAAAATTTACTTGTTGATGAGCTTACAGCACTTGGTGCAGAAGTCTCAAAACAAACCGTGGGCTCTGTACGTTTTGAAGCAGATAGCTTATTAGCACAAAAGATTTGTTTATCGAGCCGTTTTGCGACTCGTATCATGATGCTGATAGAAGAAAAAGAAGGCGTAAAAGACAAAGACAGCCTTTATCAATTTGCCCGACTTCAACCGTGGCAGGAGTGGTTTGGCCCAAAACAAACCTTTGCTGTTGATTTTAGCGGCACTAATAACGATTTAAAAAATACCCAATTTTCTGGTCTAGTTGTAAAAGATGCGATTGTTGATTACTTTGCAGATTTATTCGAGCAACGTCCTGATGTTGATAAATACAATGCCAACGTTCGAGTTGTAGCAAGATTGAACCGTCAAGGTGTTGCGCTTTATATCGATTATTCTGGCCCGCGTTTATCTGAGCGTGGTTATCGTCAAGATCAAGGTAAAGCGCCGATAAAAGAGCATTTAGCTGCAGCCCTTGTAAAGCGAAGTGGTTGGCTTGAAAACGTACAACAACCTTTATTTGATCCATGTTGCGGTGCTGGTACCATTTTAATTGAAGCAGCAAGCATGGCTCGTAATGAAGCGCCGGGGTTATTCCGTGAAGGTTTTGCCTTTGAGCGCTTGCCTAGTTTCCGTATTCAAAAATACAAAGAATTAAAAGCAGAACTAACGGCTCAAATTACAGATCCTAAACTTTGGCTTATTGGCCATGATATTGACGCTGGTGTAATTAAAAAAGCTCAAGAAAACGCAGAGCGTGCAGACCTTGGTAATGTGATTAAGTTTAAACAAAGCGATGCGACTAAGTTAACGTCAGTTGCAAAACTACCTGGTGTGGTGATTTCAAACTTACCTTATGGTGAACGTTTAGGCTCAATGGCTGAGCTGGTTAACTTACACCGTAGCTTAGGTGTAGGTTTTAAAAAGCACTTTAATCATTGGAAACTCGCTCTACTAGGCACCGACGAAAGCTTATTTAAATTATTAAAGTTAGTTAAGTTAAAACGCTATAAGTTTAAAAATGGCCCGTTAGATGTTGTATTAAATCTTTACCAACTTGACGATAAACAAGTAGAACTTAGTAAAGAAGATAAGCCAGCCCTTAATTTTGAGGGTTCAACAGCCTTTGCAAACCGTTTAAAGAAAAATAAGCAAAATTTAAAGAACTGGTTAAAACAAAATGAAGTAAGCTGCTACCGTGTTTATGATGCGGATATTCCAGAATATAATGTAGCTGTTGACGTGTACGATGATTCAGCAGTCATTTTTGAATATGCTGCACCGAAAGAAATCGACGACAATACAGCTCAAAAACGTTTGCAAGATGTGATCAGCCTGACTGCTGAGCAGTTAAAGATTGCACCAGAAAACATTGCGGTTAAAGTGCGTAAAAAGCAAAAAGGTGAAGAGCAATATACCAAGGTAGCAAAACAAAATCGTACTCAAGTAGTTGAAGAGTTTGGCGCTAAATTCAAAGTTAATCTATTTGATTATCTAGACACTGGCTTATTCTTAGATCACCGTTTAGCTCGTCGTTATATTCAACAAAACGCACAAGGCAAACGCTTCTTAAACTTGTTCGCTTATACAGGCAGCGCATCTGTGCATGCTGCTGTGGGTGGTGCCAAAGCCATTACAACGGTTGATATGTCAAAAACCTACTTAAAGTGGGCGCAAGAAAACTTTGCCCTGAATGATATCAGTAATACCCGTTATCGTTTTGAGCAAGCAGACTGCTTGAAGTGGCTTGAGTATGCACAAGGCCAATATGATTTAATTTTCTTAGATCCACCAACGTTCTCAAACTCAAAACGTATGAAAGATGCGTTTGATGTACAACGCGACCACATCAAACTACTTACTTGGGTTAAGAAGATTTTAAGCCCGAACGGTACGCTTATATTCTCAAACAATAAGCGTGGCTTTAGCATGGATGAAGTAGGGCTAATGGGTCTGGGTTTAAAAGCAGAAAACATTTCTGACATGACTTTATCACCAGACTTTAAACGTAATAAGCAAATTCATAATAGCTGGCTTATTACCCATGGCTAATTTTACCCTGTACCACACTGATGGCTGTCATCTGTGTGAAATGGCCGATGAATTATTAATTGCTGCAAACGCTTCGTTTGTAGCAAAAGACATTATGGACAGTGAACAGCTGATTGAACTTTACCAAACCAGTATTCCGGTTGTGGAGTCTCATCAAGGCGAAAAATTATTTTGGCCTTTTAATGCTGAGCAATTAGCGCAATTTATTGCTAATAATAAAGAATAAGAGTAGTAATCACGATGGATTTAATCAGAATAGCCAAAGCTCAACTCGCTTATGGTACGCATCCGCTACTAGATGATGCCGATGCTGTTATTGAGTCAGGAGAGCGCGTTTGTATCGTTGGTCGAAACGGTGCAGGTAAATCAACACTGCTAAAAGTGCTTGATGGCCAAGTAACATTGGATGATGGCGAAATCAACCAATTAGGCGGTATTCGCATTTCTCGTTTAGAGCAAGATCCACCAAAAGGGGCTGCAGGCTCAGTATTTGATTATGTAGCGCAGGGCATGCCTGACATAGCTAACTTACTAATAGAATATCACCAAGTTAGTAATCAAATGCAAACAGACTATAACGATAAATTGCTGAATAAATTAGAGCGTTTATCTAATCAATTAGAAACCGTTGATGGCTGGCGTTTTGATACCCGTATTCAGCTCGTTTTATCTCGTTTAGAACTAGACCCAGAAGCCAAGCTTGAATCATTATCGGGTGGTTGGCTACGTAAAGTTGCTCTTGCACGAGCCTTGGTTAGTGAACCCGATTTACTGCTACTTGATGAGCCTACCAACCACTTGGATATGAGCAGTGTTATTTGGCTCGAGCAATTTTTAAAAGAATTTAAAGGCGGTATCGTTTTTATTTCTCACGACCGTGCATTCATTCGAGCAGTTGCAACCCGTATTCTTGATTTAGACCGTGGTAAGTTGGTTTCTTACCCTGGCGATTATGCGACATACCTTGAACAAAAAGCGCATGATTTAAAAGTAGAAGAAACGCAAAACGCATTATTTGATAAACGCTTAGCAGAAGAAGAAGCGTGGATCCGCCAAGGTATTAAAGCACGTAGAACGCGTAACGAAGGCCGAGTACGCGCATTAAAAGACTTGCGTAAAGAGCGTAAGCAGCGTGTTGAACAGGTCGGTAAAACCGATTTCAATATTGAAACTGCTGATCGTTCAGGAAAGTTAGTTTTCGAAGCAAAAAACATTAGTCATGCATTTAAAGATAAAGTGATCGCAAAAGATTTCTCGACCCTTGTTATGCGTGGCGATCGTGTTGGCCTTGTTGGGCCAAATGGTATTGGTAAAACAACACTGCTTAAAATTTTATTTGGTGACTTAACGCCAGATAGCGGTAGTGTTAAGCAAGGTGTTAACTTAGAGTTTGCTTATTTTGACCAGTATCGTCAAAAGCTTGATGAAGAAGCCACGGTACAAGATAACGTCGCTGAAGGTAAGCAAGAAGTGATGATGGGCGGGCGCTCACGTCATGTACTCGGTTACTTACAAGACTTTTTATTTCCACCGGCAAGGGCACGTACGCCAGTAAAAGCACTTTCTGGTGGGGAAAAGAACCGCTTATTATTAGCAAAGTTATTTTTAAAGCCATCTAACATTATTGTTCTCGATGAGCCAACCAATGACCTCGATATTGAAACTTTAGAACTCTTAGAAGAGATCATTAACCAATATCAGGGCACTGTGCTGATTGTTAGCCATGACCGTGAATTTATAGATAATACCTGTAATTCTGTATGGGCATTTGAAGGTGACGGCAAGATCACCGACATTGTCGGAGGCTATAGCGACTATGAAGCGTATGCAGCTCATTTAGCTGAGCAAGAAAAACAACAACAGCAACAAATTAAGCAAGAAAAGCCGGCCGTTGTTAGCCAAGATAAAACACCAAAGAAAAGTAATAAACTCTCTTACAAATTAAAACTTGAATTAGAAGAATTACCCAGTAAAGTGGAACAACTTGAAAAAGCGTTAGACGCTCAGCAAGTTGTGGTTAATGACCCTGACTTTTTTAAGCAAGATGCTGCAATTACATCAGAAGCATTGAACCATTTAGCCCAGTTAGAGTCTGAGCTTGAAGCCGCTTTTGAGCGCTGGGAAGAACTCGAAGATTTAAAGAATCAGTAGTAAGGATTAAAATGAAATATAAATTACTCGCTGCCAGTATTTTAGCTACTCTAAGTACCTCAGCGATGAGCGCGACCTATAAATTAGAAGAGTTAGGTGGTCTGGAAGGCTCTAAGCATAATTATATAACGGATGTTAGTGAAAACGGTCATATCATTGGTCTTGCAAATGGTATGTACAAATTACCTGTAGACGTTTCTTACATAGATTTTGAAGAAAGCAACATTAAAAATGCTTATGACCAAGAAAAAGCGCGCTTAGAATCAATTGATAAAGAAATTACGTTTACGTTAGATGATATACAAAATAACGATGCAGTAAATACCAACGCTGATGCGCATTCGTTTATGATAAGATTCTTAGCGACAGATAGCCGTTCAAATGATTCAGAATTTCAGAAAATATCGAGCGCAATTGCAACGATATACAATGCCGAAGGCTCGCAGGAGCAGGTGTTATTTGATGAAGCATCGCTTGATTATGATGGCTTGACCCGTTCAACATCAAACCTCCTAACAGCAGTTGCTGATGATGGTGTAATGGTTGGCTGGGGTAGTGCACCTTACGAGAAAACCGCCTTTACCCAAACAGATGAAGACGAAGAAGAAACTCATTTCTTGCGTGAATTTATCAGCCGAGGCATTGTTATTGGTGCTAATGGTGTCGAAGTACCTTTAGTTCCTGAGTTTGATGAGCACGGTGGTATTAGCGCAGCTTACGGTATTACCAAAACAAACGCTGGCTACGAAGTGGTAGGTACCGTATCTACTGGTATTCCAATTGATCCTCAAGATGATATCGATGATCGATGTGATAATGAAGACGAGCCAGTTTCTGATTGTGTTGAAACCTTAAACCGTACTTATAGAAAAGGCATTTTTCATAAACGCGCTGTTAAATGGACACTTGATAGTAATTTAAATATTACAAATACCGAAATATTAGGTTTAGGTGTAACTCCAGAGGATGATGAAGACTTTGCTTTTCGTAGCAATGCTATTGCAATAAATGAAAATGGTTTAGTCGTAGGTTCATCAGACGTTCGTTATAAAAATGGCATTTACTCTATGCCGGTAATTTTCGAAAATGGTGAAGTAAAAGAGTTTATTGATTTTGAAGATGACTGGAGAACGGGTCAAGCTCTAGCTTTAAATAATAACGATATTGTGGCTGGTTACGCTGCCAAAAGAATAGATGGTACAAATCGTACTAAATTTTTCTATTACGACAAGGCTAGCGATAGTGTTGTTTTCCCGACTGATTATTTCTCGAGTTCTAGCTCAATCGCTAATGACATAAATGATAATGGTATCATAGTCGGAGAAGGTGAAACCGATATCTACAATACGTCTACACGTCGTCGTGAAGGCTTTATGTACACCATCGGCGAAGATAAAGTCGTAAATTTAAACAATCTATTACCTTGCTATGAAGAAGATGGTGAAACACGATTTAAATACGTTGTTGCTGAAGCCAAGTCGATTAACAACAATAATGAAATCTTCGGTGTTGCTACCAAAACGGTAGAAAAAACAGATTCATTCGGTAACACGGTAGTCGATCTTAACGGTAATGTTGAATATGAAAGTATTGCAGTACCTGTTAAGTTAACACCAATTAGTGGATCAATTGAAGAGTGCCCTGCAGAAGAAGTTGAACAATACGAGCGTCAATCAGCAAGCTTCCCTTGGTATGCATTATTGCTATTACCATTTGCAGCAGCACGTCGTGTATTTCGTAAGAAGTAATAATTAGAGAGTTGTTTGCAAAGCAAATAGCTTTCTTGCAAGAAATAAAAAACCCAGCTTTAAGCTGGGTTTTTTGTCTATACTGAAATCAGTTATTTTTTATGTCGATGTATCCATGCTTTACGGACTGAGCGTTTCCAAAGCATGTCGGTACCAAAATAACCAATGATTGCCGCAGCTGTTGCACAAATAAATGAGCCAACTAAAAATGCTGGGCCAATTGTTGTAAGGCTATCTATAAACCATTGCCAGCTTGGTTCAAATTGGAAGTGCTGCCGTGGCTGAGCAAGGGCAATCGTGCCTACAATATATGAACAATAGAAAATAGGAGGCATGGTTAGTGGGTTAGTGATCCACACTGTTGCAACAGAAATCGGTAAATTCACTCGAAATGGAATAGCCAGGGCGGCTGCAAGAACCATTTGAAAAGGAACAGGGATGAACGCAAAAAATAAACCAACCGCAAATGCACCGCGTGCTGAGCGTCTATTTAAGTGCCATAAATTGGCATCATGCAATAAACGACCAAAAATTCTTAAATACTTGTGTTCTTTTACCTTGTTATGATCAGGTAAAAAGCGTTGGATCGTTTTCTTAGCCATTTAAAGCAACCATTTACATCTATTTGGTTATGCAGCGGCTTTGTCATAGGCTGTTTTTTCACCCTATATACATTTGGCACTGCGGCGTTTTATATAATGAGTTTTGCTGTATTGCTAGCAGGTGCCTATTTTAAGCCTTTTTTAACTCTATTGTCAGGGTTTATTTGCGCTATTTTAGTAGTGATTTTTCATTACTTCATCTTTTACTCCATCTCTGACTGTCAAATAGATTATCAACAAAGCCGAATAGTTCGATTTCAGGTAGTTGAAACATACAGTGAACAAAGCCCTTATTACATTAAAGCAAGTCTAAAAAATATTGAATTTTGCCCTGCAAGCATGCGTCCTGCTCCTTATGCAATGTTAAGCATTACTTCAGATAAACCCGTTACTCGTGGAGTTGAATTAAGTGCAGCACTCAAACTTAAACCTTATCGGTCTGTAAAAAATTTCTACAGTTTCAATAGGGAACGACAAGCATTACTTGAGCGAGTATTTTATAAAGGTCGAAGCGTAGGAGAGATAAGCTATTTAGGTCATCATAGATATGACTCCCTGCGTATGAGTTACCGTACATATATTGAAAAAGTGACGGCAAACACCCGATTACAATGGCTTTATTATGCGCTTTTAACCGGTGACAAAAGTAAAATAAGCTATGAAGATAGAAAGCACCTGCGTGAATTAGGTTTGTCTCATCTACTTGCTATTTCAGGTCTTCATATCGGACTTATCTTTGCTGTCGGCTTTTATAGTAGTAAGTGGCTGTTAAGAGTGAGTCATTTACGTGTAAGCCAATCAATTCAATTAAATAAGTTATTTGTTTTAGTAGGGTTCAGTTGCTCATTCGTCTATGTCTACTTAAGTGATTTCATTGTGTCAGCAAGCCGAGGGCTGCTGATGTTAGGCTGTTACCTTGTTATTTATAACCTAGGGAAAAACCCAGTGCGTTGGCGTTCAATCTTGTACGCCTTGAGTGTGGTGTTGTTTATAGACCCATTTGCGCTTTTGAATCCCGGACTTTATTTTAGTTTTTTGGCCGTGACGATCATCTTTCTACTGACTAAAATGACAGTTAATTTATCACTTGGTTTTTTAAAGCGATTTGCACAGCTACTGCAAGTTCAGTGCGCTTTATTTGTCGGTTTACTGCCTCTATCCTTATATTATTTCTCAGGCACTAGCGTCATAGGTTTATTGATTAACCTTATTGCAGTGCCCTTGGTTGGTTTGCTGTTATTACCTTTGTTGATTTTTTATGGTCTGATTTCTAGCCTACTGGATATTTCAGGTTTGTTATCACTCGTTGACAGTGCACTGTATTTTAGTTATCAATTACTGCTTTCTATCCCTAATGACTGGCGTTGGTTATCGTTCAATGAGTTTAATTTTTCATTATTGATCATCAGTTACATAACACTTCTGCTGTTGTACTTTAGCCCAAATAAATATGTGTGTTTAATTCCAGTGTGCATTTATGCCGTTGATAGTGAATTACAACCAGAAGCAAAGTTTCAGTTGGATGTGTTTGATGTCGGACATGGCTTAATGGTGATGGTAAGCAGTAAAAATAAAGCGGTAATTTATGATTTAGGTCCACAGTATTTTGGTCGTTATGATTATGTACGCCGTGTATTAGTTAACAACATCACTAAACAGCAGCTATCTGTTATCGCCACAATAATAAGCCACTTAGATAACGACCATTCCGGCGGTTTAGCAAGTTGGAAAATGGTGGGCTATAAAGATACTTTAGCTACTTTTCATCCACAGGGGCTGGAACATAAGTGCAAAACAACAACGCTAAAACTTGATGAGCTTAATATCAGGAGTTTTACAGCAAAGGTAGAAAATGCGAGTCGTAATGATCAGTCGTGCTTGTTAAAAATTACGGGGGTTAATTATTCACTATTACTGACTGGAGATATATCCACAGAGGCAGAAACTAAACTTGTTGAAGAGGGGCTGGATTTACGAGCGACTATTTTAATAAGCCCCCATCATGGTAGTAATACTTCTTCAAGTTATGAATTTATAGATGCAGTAAACCCTGAAGTGGTTATCCATTCATCTGCTTACCACGGGCAATGGCACTTTCCTCATCCTGAGGTTGTAAATCGTTATAACCAACACCACATACAGCAATTATCGACGGCAGAGTATGGCCATATACGCCTAAAATTTTACGAAGATAAATATCGCTTAGAATTTGCGCGAGAGCAGGAAAGTTATTGGTTCGAACAAGATTGACGTTTTGTTTTTACCCCCTAAAGGCTACAATAGTCGAAGTCTATGAATAAGAGAGTGTTATGGATCAAACTACATCCCAAATCTATAAGCGATTAATCAGTTATGTGGGTGATTATAAGTTAATCGCGTTTTTCGCCATTGTAGGCATGATTGGCTATTCAGCCATGGATGCATTGTTTATCAATTTAATGAAGCCGTTCATTGATGAAGGTTTAAATGATCGTAACACTGATGTTTTAACTTATGCACCATTTGTTGTGATTGCATTGGTATTAGGTCGTGGCATGTTTAACTATATGTCGTCGTACTGTTTAAGTTATGTTGGCTCTCAAGTTGTAAGAACGTTGCGCCAACAATTATTCGAACATATTTTACATCTGCCGGTGTCTTTTCATGATAAGAATTCAAATGGCGATTTAATCTCTAAAATCACCTTCGATACCGAGCAGGTTCAACAGGCAATAACTAAAGCCCTGTTAATTGTTGTAAGAGAAGGGGCGTTTGTTGTTTTCTTACTTTTTAATATGTTTTATACCAGTTGGAAGCTGTCACTGATATTTTTAGTGATTATTCCGCTGGTGGCCGTGATCGTTGCCTTTGTTTCGAAACGTTTTCGTATGATTTCGAAAAAAATCCAATCTGCTATGGGTCAAGTAACTCGCAGCTCAGAGCAAATGCTATCTGGTCACAAAGTGATACATGGCTTTGGTGGTCAAAAGCAAGAGATAACGCAGTTTTCGGCTATTAATAATCATAATCGCCAGCAGCGCATTAAAATGGATGCGACCAAAGCGTTAAGTGTTTCTGTAATTCAAATATTAGCGGCAAGCGCGATGGCCGTGATTTTATGGGTTGTGTCTATGCCGTCAATGATTGATACCATAAGTTCTGGCGACTTCGTATTACTTATTTCATCAATGATGATGTTACTGCGTCCACTTAAGCAACTTTCAAACGTAAATAGCGACTTACAACGTGGTATTTCTGCAGCGCAAAGTATCTTTTTAGTACTTGATGAAGAAGTAGAAAAAGACACAGGTACTTACAGCGTTGATAAAGTTACGGGAAAAATTGAAGTAAACAATGTGACCTTTAAATACCCAACGAAAGATGAGCCAGTATTAAAGAATTTATCACTTTCGATTAATGCCGGTGAAAGTATTGCGTTAGTGGGCCGTTCTGGTTCAGGTAAATCGACCATCTCAAATTTATTACCACGTTATTATGAGCTTGAAGCTGGCAGTGAAATTTTGCTTGATGGCGTCAATATCGCTGATTACAAACTGACAGACTTACGTAAGCAATTTGCACTGGTTTCGCAGCAAGTGGTTTTATTTAACGACACCATAACTAATAACATTTGCTATGGCCTCGACCGCGAATTAACAAACGAGGAGTTAATGGCGGTTGCCAAGCAAGCACATGTTTGGGAGTTTGTTAAAGACTTACCAGAAGGTTTAGATACCATGGTGGGTGAAAACGGCGTAATGTTATCAGGCGGTCAGCGTCAGCGTATAGCCATTGCCCGAGCAATATTAAAAGATGCCCCTATTTTGATACTTGATGAAGCGACATCTGCTCTCGATACTGAATCTGAAAAATTGATCCAGCAAGCACTTGATAGCTTAATGAAAGAAAAAACATCGATTGTGATAGCACACCGTTTATCAACAATAGAAAACAGTGATTGCATTTATGTCATCGACCATGGTCAAGTTATCGAAAAGGGCACACATAGCGAGCTTCTTGAAAAAGACGGTACCTATAGTGCGTTATGTAAGATGCAATTTGGTGAGCAGTAGTGAGTGTTATTGAAAAAAGCTGGTATAAAAAGCCAGGGTTACTCAGCGTTCTGCTGTTACCTTTCAGTTTGCTTTTTTGGCTTATCTCAACGCTTCGTGCTTTGTTATATAAGTTTAATATACTAAAAGCATTTAAAACGCATCTTCCTGTCATTGTTGTTGGTAACATTAGTGTCGGTGGAAACGGCAAAACGCCATTTGTTATTTGGCTTGCTGAGTACTTACAGCAGCAAGGTTTAAAAGTGGCTGTGATCAGTCGTGGTTATGGTGGTCAGTCTGATTCGTATCCTTTGTTAGTGACTGAACATACGAGTACAGCGCAAGCTGGTGACGAACCAGTACTTATTAAACGCCGCCTAGGTTGTGTTGTAATGGTTGGCCCTGACCGACAAGCCAGTATAAAAAAATTAGAGCAATATGATATCGATGTCATTATATCTGATGATGGCATGCAGCATTATAAAATGGCGCGTGATATCGAATGTTGCATTGTTGATAGTGAACGCCAATTTGGTAACGGTTTATTAATGCCTGCAGGTCCACTTCGTGAAACCAAAGCGCGCTTAAAATCGGTTGATTTAGTCATCGAAAATGGTGGCAACGCACTAAGCCGCTATGATTTAACATCAAGCCCATTTCGAACTGTGAGTAATTCAGAACTTGCCAATTCAGTTCAAGATAAAGGCCATGCAGTCAGTGCTATTGGTAATCCCAAACGCTTTGAGATAAGTCTTGAGCAGCAAGGCATAAACTTGCTATCTACTCATCATTTTCGTGATCATTATGCCTACCAAGCAAGTGACTTTAGCGATTTTGCAGATGACGCCGTATTTATGACAGAAAAAGATGCAGTTAAATGCTTTAGTTTTGCTAAACCAAATTGGTATTATTTGCCTGTTGATGCAAAACCAACAGCAGCAGTTATCGAAAAACTTAATTTATTATTAAAACAAAAAGGGATCCTCAATGGCCTTTGATACAAAATTACTTGAAATTATCGCTTGCCCAGTATGTAAAGGTAAACTACGTCTTGATAAAGAAAATCAAGAGCTTATCAGTACTGCTGCGAAACTAGCGTACCCAATCAAAGACGATATTCCGGTGCTTTTAGAAAATGAAGCCCGTGAATTAAGCCAAGAAGAGGTTGATAAGTGGAATTCGTAGTCGTTATCCCAGCTCGCTACGCATCGACACGTTTACCAGGCAAACCACTTGCTGATATTTGTGGTAAACCAATGATCCAACATGTTTATGAAAAAGCGGTTGCATCAGGTGCATCACAAGTTTATGTAGCGACTGATCATCAAACAGTGTTTGATGCAGTAAAGAAGTTTACTGATAATGTATTGATGACACGTGAAGATCACCAATCAGGCACAGAACGTTTAGCTGAAGTTGTTGAACAGTTAAAACTTGAACGTGACACTATTGTTGTGAACGTACAAGGTGATGAGCCTTTATTGGCGAGTGAAAATGTATCTCAAGTTGCCATGCTGCTTGCTGATTCTGATGCGCCAATGGCAACATTAAGCACCAGCATTGATGAGATTGACGATATATTTAATCCCAACTGTGTAAAAGTTATTAACGATGCAGACAACAATGCACTGTATTTTTCGCGTTCGCCAATCCCTTATCACCGTGATGCGATGATGAATGATGACCGAGATAAGCTAGATCTTGCTGATTTTGCGCGCCATATTGGTATTTATGCTTATCGTGCTGGCTTCATTAAGGACTACATCGAATTACCAGAATCTCGATTAGAGCTGTTAGAGTCTTTAGAGCAGCTTCGCGTACTTTATCATGGTCACAAAATTAAAATCGCAAAAGCTCTGTGTGCACCGCAAGCAGGCGTAGACACCCCTGAAGATTTAGCGCGCGTTATTGCAGTGCTTGGCAATTAAAAATGCATGATGTAAACACTGTTCATCTTCATGCCAGTGAAGATGACTTCTTTGTTTTTTATAAACCAGCAGGTGTGAGCTTTCATAGTGAACAATGTGCTGGTTTTGTCGTACTTGCTGAAGAGCTTGTTAATGAGAAGCTCTATCCGGTTCATCGGCTAGATAAAGTGACATCAGGTTTAATTATATTAGTCCGTAACAAAGAAGCCGCAGCCGAATTCACTTCGCTATTTTCTGATCATAAAATAAATAAGTTTTATCTCGCCGTGAGTGATGCTAAGCCTAAGAAAAAGCAAGGTTGGATAAAAGGGGATATGCAAAAAAGTCGTCGTGGTGCATTTAAGCTGTTAAAAAGCCAAACGAATCCTGCTATCACACGCTTTTACTCAAAAAGTATTCGACCAGGGTTACGTGCATACTTGTTAAAGCCATTCTCTGGTAAGACACATCAGCTTAGAGTCGCGATGAAAAGCTTAGGCGCTCCAATTCTTGGTGATATTACATATGCTGGTAGTCAAGACGAGCGCACAAACTTGCATGCCTATGCACTACAATTTAGCTATAAAGGGCAGCTTAAAGAATATCGATGCGATTACACTTTAGGTGCTCATCTTAATGAAGTTTTTAACTCAGACGAATTCAAAGAGTGGACAGCTCCTTGGACGTTGGATTGGTAAATGAAAGAAACAACACAAGACATCCGTTTTGGTGGCATTAAACGTTTATATGGTCATCAACAATTTGATTGGTTACAACAAGCACATTTTTGTGTCATAGGTATTGGTGGCGTAGGTAGCTGGGCTGCTGAAGCATTGGCTCGAACGGGTGTTGGGCAACTAACTCTCATTGATTTAGATGATATTTGTGCAACCAATGTTAATCGTCAAATTCATGCTTTAACTGGTACTGTAGGCGAAGCAAAAGTAGAAGCGATGAAAACACGTTGTGAGCTGATAAACCCAGATATAAAAATTAATGTTATTGATGATTTCATTACGTTAGATAACATTCGAGAGCATATTCAAGGTTTTGACTATGTGATTGATTGCATTGATGCTGTAAAAGAAAAAGCAGCGTTAATTGCGCATTGTAAACGTATAAAGTTACCGGTTATAACAACCGGGGGCGCAGGCGGGCAGACAGACCCTAGTCAAATCAGTTTTGGTGACGTTGCAAAGACAACCCATGATCCATTGCTTGCAAAAGTACGTTATATTTTGCGAAAACAGTACAACTTTAGTAGCAATCCGAAGCGAAAATTTAACGTCGATTGTGTTTATTCTACAGAGCAGCTTGTATATCCAACCTCTGAAGGTGAGGTTTGCCAAGCAAAACAAGGTGCAGATGGTTCAATGAATATGGACTGTAATAATGGTTTTGGCTCTGCAACCATGGTGACAGGCAGCTTTGGCTTTTTTGTTGCAGCCAAAGCGATTAGAAAATACCTAGATAAAAAACAGCGTAGTTTATAAAACTTATTGTTTTTGTTCAGCCATGGTTTGAATTTTATCAACCATGGCTTTAATACCATTACCACGAGAAGGGCTCAAATGACTAATTAGACCGAGTCGTTCAAATTCATCATAGGCATTTATTTGCGCTGCTTGCTCCGGTGTAAGACCATTGTATAAGGCTAAAATTAAAGCCAATAGTCCTTTAACGATGCGAGTATCTGAATCGCCCGCTAAAACCAGGCTGTTTTCTGTATGATCAAAGTCGATATATAGCCAAACTTTACTTTCACAGCCTTTAACTAGGGCATCATCTACTTTGAGTACTTCAGGCATAACAGGTAATTGCTTACCTAAGAGCATTATTTGGCGATATTTTTGCTGCCAGCCAGCAGCTGTTTCAATGTTTTTACTAACGGCTTCAAACGCTGAATTCATAACTTATCCAAAATTAATCTAATAACTCAATACTGCTTTTAACAGCACTGATAAAGGCGTCTACATCAGCTTTAGTGTTATATAATGCGAAACTTGCTCTTACAGTCCCTGGTATACCTAAATGGTTCATTATAGGTTGCGTACAATGATGGCCACTACGCACGGCAACGCCAAATCCATCAAGTAGGGTGGCTAAATCAAACGGATGTTCATCGCGATAATTAAAACTAATGTTACCGATGTTATCTGTTTGGTTTGAATAGATATTAATACCATCGATAGCTGATAATTGTTTTATCGCATAGTCAAAAACTGTATGCTCATGTTGACGCATTTGCTGAAAATCTAATGATGTTAAATAATTTATTGCCTCACTAAAGGCAATTACACCTGCAATATTGGGTGTTCCTGCTTCAAATTTACCCGGTGCATCACGAAAAGTGCTTTGTGTTAGACTCACTGTTTCGATCATTTCGCCACCAGTTTGATAAACATCAAGCGAATTTAACAGCTCAAACCGGCCATATAAACCACCTAAACCTGTCGGGCCGAGCATTTTATGGGCAGAAAACACGTAAAAATCACAGGAAATTTCTTGTAAATTAGGGCGTAAATGCATTGCTGCCTGTGCACCATCTACAACAGAAATAGCATTAATGGCTTTACATGCGCTAATGATCGGCGCTAAATCAGTGATATTACCAAGGGTATTTGATGCATGGGTAACAGCCACGATTTTAGGTTGGTACAGCTTTATAAAGTCTTTGTACTTTTCACTATCAATGACCAAACCGTCTTCAATAGGCAATATAACAAGTTCTGCACCAGTACGCTGTGCCAGTTGTTGCCATGGGACTATGTTGGCGTGATGCTCAATGGCTGATATGGCAATCTTATCGCAAGAGTTTATTCGAGATGCTAAGCCATTTGCGATTAAATTAATCGATTCGGTTGCCCCTTTGGTCCACACTATCTCATTACTTTTTACAGAGAAATAATCTGCGAGTAGCGTTCGGGTATGTTCATATTGGCGTGTCGCGTTTTCACTGAGTGTATGGCGGCCGCGGTGCACATTGGCGTTCTCTTTGCTATAAAAACGGCTAAGGGCATCAATAACTGCCTGTGGTTTTTGCGAGGTAGCTGCTGAGTCTAAATACACCAAAGGCTGCTCATTGACTGTTTCATTCAGTATTGGAAAGTCAGCACGGATTTTTGTGATATCGAACATGAAAGGCCTTAAGCTACAAGAATGCGACGATTTTAATTACTTTGCACAAATAGACAAGTGCAGGGCAACAAAAAAGGCCGCATAGCGGCCTTTTTTAAACGCAAATTCGTATTAACGCTTGTCTGTTGGTACGTAATCGCGTGAAGTTTCACCAGTGTATAACTGACGAGGACGGCTGATCTTGTGACCAGGTTGAGAAAGCATCTCATCCCAGTGAGAGATCCAACCAACAGTACGTGACATTGCAAAGATTACAGTGAACATGCTTGTTGGAATACCGATTGCTTTTAAGATGATACCTGAGTAGAAATCTACGTTAGGGTAAAGTTTCTTCTCAACGAAGTATGGGTCTTCAAGTGCAATTTGCTCAAGCTTCATAGCGATATCAAGAAGTGGATCTTGAATGTTTAGCTCAGCAAGTACTTCGTGACATGTTTGACGCATTACTGTCGCACGTGGGTCGAAGTTTTTGTATACACGGTGACCAAAGCCCATAAGACGGAAAGGATCAGACTTATCTTTCGCTTTAGCAACGTACTCGTCGATACGGTCAACAGAGCCGATTTCTTCTAACATGTTAAGACATGCTTCGTTAGCACCACCGTGCGCAGGACCCCATAGCGATGCGATACCAGCAGCGATACACGCGTAAGGGTTAGCACCTGAAGAACCCGCTAGACGAACAGTTGACGTTGATGCGTTTTGCTCGTGGTCAGCGTGAAGCATGAAGATTTTGTCCATTGCCTTAGCAAGAACAGGGCTTACTTTGTATTCTTCAGCTGGTACTGAGAACATCATGTGTAAGAAGTTTTCAGCGAAGCTTAAGTCGTTACGTGGGTAAACAAACGGTTGACCTACATTGTATTTGTAAGCCATCGCAGCGATAGTTGGTAATTTAGCAACTAGCTTGATTGCGCTTGTTTTACGTTGTGTTGCGTCAGTGATGTCTAAATCTTCGTGGTAGAAAGAAGAAAGAGCACCTACAACACCACACAGCATTGCCATTGGGTGAGCGTCAAAGCGGAAACCTTGGAAGAAGTTTGCGATTTTAGTATCAAGCATTGTGTTGTGCGTGATTTCTTGAGCAAACGCTTCGTATTGTTCTTTAGTCGGTAATTCGCCGTTTAATAGTAAGTAGCAAAGCTCGATGTAGTTTGATTCATCAGCTAATTGCTCGATTGGGTAACCACGGTGTAATAAAACACCTTTGCCGCCATCGATGTAAGTGATTGAAGATTCACAAGAACCGGTCGACATGAAACCTGGGTCGTAAGTGAAGTGACCGTGTGAACCTAACGTACGTACGTCGATTACGTCTTGGCCAGCAGTGCCTTGGTAAATTGGAAGTTCGATTGGATCAAGACCATCAATATGGACCGTGGCTTTCTTATCCGCCATCTATTTATCTCCTATTAAGATAACAACTCTGATTGTTATGTTCTGAATCTGTTTAAGCACATTCTTTTCATTTTAACGTGAAAGAGGGGTATAAAGTCAATTTTTATAAACATTATGCACAAATGGATAATAAATATTCTGCCAGGATTAAATATTATACTATTGGCTAATTCGCAAACGTCTCTAACTAAACAAGAATTGTAAAAAGGCCTTTGGCTATATATACTATCCAAGGTTTTATACCGTATTGTCTGTAGGTAAACTTTATTTTTACATTTGAGTTTTGCATAAGTGTGAACTTTTTGTGTATCAACACGGTTTACTTAGATAGTTCCATCGAAATTCATTTTGATGGGTTTTAGAAAAACAAGTAGATGAGCTCCTTAGTGGGCAAGATGGGCAAGTAACTGTGAAAAAGCAAAGACCTGTAAATCTAGATCTAACAACTATATCTATGCCGGCAACGGCTAAAGCATCAATTTTTCACCGCGTCACCGGTGTTGCATTATTTTTTGCTTTAACGTTTGTCATTTGGGCTTGGTCTGAGTCTCTTTCTTCTGCAGAAGGTTTTGAATTCGTCAAGGGTCTGTTCAGCGGATTCATTGCCAAATTCATAGCATGGGGCACCATTTCTGTATTGGCGTATCACTTAATCGGTGGTATCCGTCATATTATTATGGACATGGGTCACTGGGAAGAACTTGAATCAGGTAACTTCAGCGCTAAAGTTGCATTAGCTTTAGGTGTTGTAGCTGCAATTCTAGCAGGAGTGTGGATATGGTTTTAAATCAAGCAACTCTTAAACGTGATGGTGTACAAGATTTCGTATCACTACGTGCAACAGCATTAATAATCAGCGCTTACGCGATTTTTATTATCGGCTATTTTTTATGTACGCCAGAAGTCACTTTCGAAGCCTGGCAAGGCCTATTCTCTAACCTAGCAATGAAAGGGTTTACCTTAATTACCCTAGTTTGCATCATGGTTCACACCCGTATCGGCCTTTGGCAAGTTCTTACTGACTATGTTAAATGCGCTAAATTACGTGCTGTTTTAGGCTTTGTATTAAACCTTATGGCTGTTGCTTACGTAGCAATTGGTCTAATCGTTTTATGGGGTGTTTAAGTGAATTATTCTGTTCGTGAATTTGACGCTGTAGTGATTGGTGCCGGTGGTGCGGGTATGCGCGCAGCACTAGCTATCACTGAATCAGGCAAAACCTGTGCACTTATCTCAAAAGTTTTCCCTACACGTTCTCACACTGTGTCTGCACAGGGTGGTATTACGGTTGCTCTGGGTAACTCACATGAAGATAACTGGGAATGGCACATGTACGATACTGTTAAAGGTTCCGATTTCATCGGTGACCAAGACGCTATCGAATATATGTGTAAAACAGGCCCAGAAGCTATTACTGAATTAGAAAACATGGGTTTACCATTTTCTCGTTTTGAAAATGGCCGTGTTTACCAACGTCCTTTCGGCGGTCAGTCGAAAAACTTTGGTGGTGAACAGGCTGCACGTACTGCAGCAGCAGCTGACCGTACTGGTCACGCGCTATTACACTGTTTATACCAACAGAACGTTAAAAACAAAACTAACGTATTCTCTGAGTGGTACGCACTTGATTTAGTTAAAAACAGCGATGGTCACGTTGTTGGTTGTACAGCAATCGACATCGAGTCTGGCGAAGTTGTTTACTTCAAATCAAAAGCTGTTGTTTTAGCAACAGGTGGTGCAGGCCGTATCTACGCATCGACAACGAATGCACACATCAATACTGGTGACGGTGTTGGTATGGCTACACGTGCTGGTGTTGCAATGCAAGATATGGAAATGTGGCAGTTCCACCCAACAGGTATCGCCGGTGCCGGTGTACTTGTAACTGAAGGTTGTCGTGGTGAAGGTGGTTACCTTCTAAATAAAGACGGCGAACGCTTCATGGAACGTTACGCACCAAATGCAAAAGACTTAGCGTCTCGTGACGTTGTTGCTCGTTCAATGATGACTGAGATCCGTGAAGGTCGTGGTTGCGATGGTCCTTACGGTCCACACATCAAGCTTAAGCTTGACCACTTAGGTGAAGAAACTCTTAACCTACGTCTTCCAGGCGTATGTGACCTTGCGAAAACGTTCGCACACGTTGATCCAGCTAAAGAACCAATTCCAGTTATCCCAACATGTCACTACATGATGGGTGGTGTTCCAACTAACGTAAATGGTCAAGCATTACAAATTGATGCAAACGGCCAAGAGAAAGTAGTTGAAGGTTTATTCGCTGTTGGTGAGATTGCATGTGTATCTGTACACGGTGCTAACCGCCTAGGTGGTAACTCGCTACTTGACTTAGTTGTATTCGGCCGCGCAGCTGGTAACTTCTTAGGTAAGTACCTTAACGGTGTTGAAGCAGGTAAAGATGCGTCTGAATCAGACCTTGAAGCATCACTTGCACGCTTTAATCGTTGGGAAAGCTCTAAAGTTGGCCAAGGTGAAGACCCAGTACAAATCAAGAAAGACTTACAAATGTGTATGCAACTTAACTTCTCGGTATTCCGTGAAGGTGATGCAATGGCAACGGGTCTTAAAGAGCTTAAAGAAATTCGTGAACGTCTTCAGTACGCTCGTCTTGACGACAAGTCGACTGAGTTCAACACTGCACGTATCGAATGTCTAGAGCTTGATAACTTGATGGAAACAGCATACTCAACAGCAGTAGCTGCAAACTTCCGTACAGAAAGCCGTGGTGCTCACTCTCGTTTTGACTTCCCAGATCGTGATGACGATAACTGGCTATGTCACTCTATCTATAACCCAGTTACAGATGAAATGACAAAACGTGAAGTAAACTACGCGCCAAAACTGCGTGAAGCTTTCCCACCTAAAGCACGTACATACTAGGAGCGAGACGATGGCACAAGTACAATTTTCGGTTTATCGTTACAATCCAGATGTTGATAATGCACCACGTATGCAGGACTTCTCGCTAGAAACGCAAGAAGGCCAAGATATGATGGTATTGGATGCGCTTATGCAATTAAAAGAGCAAGATCCAACATTATCATTCCGTCGTTCATGCCGTGAAGGTGTGTGTGGTTCAGACGGTATCAACATGAATGGTAAAAACGGTTTAGCGTGTATTACTCCTTTATCAACGCTACTTAAAGGTGGCAAAGGTAAAATTGTAATTCGTCCTTTACCAGGTTTACCTGTGGTACGTGACCTTGTTATTGACATGAGTCAGTTCTACACTCAATACGAAAAAGTTAAGCCTTACCTAATCAACGACACGCCTGCGGCGGGTGAGCGTCTTCAGACAATCGAAGAACGTGATAAGTTAGATGGCTTATATGAGTGTATCTTATGTGCATGTTGTTCAACATCGTGTCCTTCGTTCTGGTGGAATCCAGACAAGTTCATCGGTCCTGCGGGTCTTCTTCATGCGTATCGTTTCTTGGCTGATAGCCGCGATACAGCTACTGAAGAGCGTCTTGCTGACCTTGACGATGCGTTCAGCGTGTTCCGTTGTCACAGTATCATGAACTGTGTTAGCGTGTGTCCAAAAGGTCTTAACCCGACCAAAGCAATTGGACAAATCAAATCAATGCTTTTAAACCGCGCTGTTTAAAGCTTGAATATGTAAGGTGGTTAAGTGATTAACCACCTTGTTTTTACAACAATTAATTTCTGCGCTAAAGAAAAGGGCTTATAAATGCACGAAGGTGTGATGAAGGCATGGCTAGAATCTTCTCACTTAAACGGCGGTAACGTTGCTTACGTAGAAGAGCTTTATGAAGCGTACTTAGATGATGCGACTTCTGTGCCAGAAGAATGGCGAGAAGTGTTCGAACAGTTACCAAAAGTTGATGGTGTGGATGTTGACGTTAAACATTCAGAAGTTCGTTCACAATTTGCACAGCTTGCTAAAAACAAGCATAGAGAAGTAGTGGTAGCAGAGGGTGGCTCTGGCGATCCTAAACAGGTCAAGGTGCTACAACTTATTAATGCTTTCCGTTTCCGTGGTCACCAAAATGCCAACCTAGATCCATTAGGTATTTGGCAACGCGAACGTGTTCGTGATCTAGAACTAGAGTACCACGATTTATCTGAAGCTGATTTTGACCGTGAATTCAATGTGGGTTCGTTTGCTGTCGGTCGCGAAACCATGCCATTAGGTGAGCTATATCAAGCACTCAAAACCACGTATTGTGGGTCGGTTGGTGCTGAGTATATGCACATCACTTCAACTGAAGAAAAGCGTTGGTTACAACAACGTTTAGAATCAGTGCAATCACGTCCAACGTTCTCTAAAGAAGAAAAGCTACGTATCCTTAAAGGATTAACAGCTGCAGATGGCCTTGAAAAATACTTAGGGGCTAAGTTCCCTGGTGCAAAACGTTTCTCACTTGAAGGTGGTGACGCGTTAGTACCAATGCTTAAAGAACTAATTCATCGTGCAGGTGAAAGCGGACAAAAAGAAGCTGTTATTGGTATGGCTCACCGCGGACGCTTGAACGTACTAGTGAACGTTTTAGGTAAAAACCCATCAGAATTATTCGATGAGTTCGCTGGTAAACACAAAGAAACATTAAGCTCAGGTGACGTTAAATATCACATGGGTTATTCATCTGACTTTGCAACTAACGGTGGCAACGTGCACATGGCACTTGCATTTAACCCGTCACACTTAGAAATCGTTAACCCAGTGGTTATGGGGTCGGTACGTGCTCGTTTAGACCGTCTAGGTGATAAGTCAGGTATTAAAGCATTACCAATTACTATTCACGGTGATTCTGCAATTGCAGGTCAAGGTGTTGTACAAGAAACATTTAACTTATCGCAAACTAATGCATTTAGTTGTGGTGGTAGTATCCGTATCGTTGTTAATAACCAAGTTGGTTTCACAACGTCAAAACAAGCGGATGTACGTTCTACACCATACTGTACTGATATTGCGAAAATGGTTCAGGCACCAATTTTCCACGTTAACTCTGACGATCCTGAAGCGGTTGCATTTGTAACTCAAATCGCACTTGATTTCAGAAACCAGTTTAAACGTGATGTAGTGATTGATTTAGTATGTTATCGCCGTCATGGTCATAACGAAGCGGATGAGCCGAATGCGACTCAACCACTTATGTACCAAAAAATCAAAAAGCATCCAGTTCCTCGTCTGATTTACGCAGATCAATTACTTGCTGAAGGTTCATTCACAGAAAATGAAGTAAAAGCACTTGCTGATGATTACCGTAATGGCTTAGATAAAGGCAACTGTGTTGTTGAAGAAATTCAACTAGAGACATCGCACTCTTCTGATTGGGCTAAGTTTGTTGGTCACGATTGGGATGTTGAGTACGATGCAACAGTATCAGTTGAAAAGTTAAAAGAGCTTGGTGAGAAAGTAGCAAGCTACCCAGAAAGCCACAAAGCACAGTCGCGCGTTAAGAAAATTTACGACGACCGTAAGCTAATGGCGACAGGTGAAAAAGCACTTGATTGGGGCATGGCTGAAACACTTGCTTATGCAACGCTTGTTGATGCGGGTACAGATATCCGTTTAACAGGTCAAGATTCAGGCCGTGGTACATTCTTCCACCGCCATGCTGTTGTTCATAACCAAAAAGATGCATCAACATACTTGCCGCTGCAAAATATCAGCGAAAAGCAAGGTGCGTTTGAAGTTTATGACTCAGTTCTTTCTGAAGAAGCAGTCCTTGCATTTGAATATGGTTACGCTACAGCTGAACCTACGTCACTTGTAATGTGGGAAGCACAATTTGGTGATTTCGCTAACGGTGCACAAGTTGTATTTGACCAATTCTTAAGTTCAGGTGAGCAGAAGTGGGGCCGTTTATGTGGTCTTACATGTTTACTTCCACATGGTTATGAAGGTCAAGGTCCTGAGCATAGCTCGGCACGTTTAGAGCGTTTCTTACAGTTGTGTGCTGATCACAACATGCAAGTATGTGTTCCTTCAACACCTGCGCAAGTTTATGCAATGCTTCGTCGTCAATCGGTACGTCCACTTCGTCGTCCATTGATTGTTATGACGCCTAAGTCGCTACTTCGTCACCCGTTGGCAACATCGTCACTTGAAGAGTTATCTGAAGGTGTGTTCCACAATATGATCGATGAAATCGATGATATTGCAGCAGATAAAGTAGAACGCGTTGTATTCTGTAGCGGTAAAGTTTACTACGAGCTACTACAAGAACGTCGTAAGCAAGAATTAAATAACATTGCTATTGTTCGTGTAGAACAATTATATCCATTCCCACACGCTGAGATGGATACAATCATGCAGCGTTACCAACACGTTAAAGATTTTGTTTGGTGTCAAGAAGAGCCACAAAACCAAGGTGCATGGTATTGTTCTCAACACCACTTTGTTGACGCAATCCCAGCTGGTGCTAAATTAACTTACGCAGGTCGTAAAGCATCAGCATCACCAGCGTGTGGTTACATGTCAGTGCATAATAAAGAACAACAAGCGCTAATTGCAGATGCGCTTACTATTGAAAAGAAAGGATAAGCAATGAGCACAGAAATTAAAGTTCCTGTACTTCCTGAGTCGGTTGCTGATGCTACAGTTGCAACATGGCACGTAAGTGTTGGCGACAAAGTAAGCCGCGACCAAAACTTAGTTGATATCGAAACAGATAAAGTTGTTTTAGAAGTTGTTGCACCAAATGACGGTGTAATCACTGAAATTTCACAAGAAGAAGGTGCAACGGTACTTGGCGAACAAGTAATTGCATTACTTGGTGATGCAGATGCTGCACCAGCAAGTGACGACTCTGCTCAAGAATCTGCACCAGCTAAATCAGAAGACGCGCCAGCGGCGCAATCAGCACCAGCATCAGAAGGTAAAGAAGTGGACATTAAAGTACCTGTACTTCCAGAATCAGTCGCAGACGCGACAATTGCTACTTGGCACGTTCAACCAGGTGAAGCGGTAACTCGCGACCAAAACCTTGTTGACATCGAAACTGATAAAGTTGTTCTTGAAGTTGTTGCTCAAGAAGACGGTATCATGGGTGAGCACATTCACGCTGAAGGCGAAACAGTACTTGGTGAGCAAGTAATTGGTACAGTTAAAGCGGGTGCAGCACCGGCAGCCGCAGCTCCTAAAGCTGAAGCAGCACCAGCAAGCGAATCAAATGACAGCTCTGACGTATTAACGCCGTCAGTTCGTCGTTTAATCGCTGAGAAAGGCCTTGATGCATCAAAAATCAAAGGTACTGGCAAAAATGGCCGTGTAACCAAAGAAGATGTTGATACATTCTTAAAAGCACCGGCAGCAGCTCCTAAAGCAGAAGCAGCAGCGCCAGCAGCACCTATGGGTGACCGTACACAAAAACGTGTTCCTATGACTCGTTTACGTAAAACAATCGCTAATCGTCTTCTTGAAGCGAAAAACTCAACTGCAATGTTAACGACTTTCAACGAAGTTAACATGAAGCCAATCATGGACCTTCGTAAGCAGTACCAAGAAGTATTCGAAAAGCGTCACGGTATCCGTTTAGGCTTCATGTCTTTCTACGTGAAAGCAGTTACTGAAGCACTTAAGCGTTTCCCTGAAGTAAATGCGTCTATCGACGGTGATGATATTGTTTATCACAACTACTTCGACATCAGCATCGCGGTTTCTACACCTCGTGGTCTTGTTACTCCAGTTCTTAAAGACTGTGACAAGCTATCAGTTGCTGAAATCGAAAAAGGTATCCGTGAGCTAGCGCTTAAAGGTCGTGACGGTAAATTATCACTTGATGATATGACAGGTGGTAACTTCACTATCACTAACGGTGGTGTATTCGGTTCATTACTATCTACACCAATCATCAACTTACCACAGTCTTCAATCTTAGGTATGCACAAAATCCAAGAGCGTCCTATGGCTGTAAATGGTAAAGTTGAAATCTTACCTATGATGTACTTAGCGTTATCTTATGATCACCGCCAAATCGATGGTAAAGAATCAGTAGGTTTCTTAGTAACAATTAAAGAGTTACTTGAAGATCCGACTCGTTTACTACTAGATGTTTAATCTGGTTGTATGAAAACTAAGCTGTGAACCTCGTTCACAGCTTTTTTTTTGCGCCTTTGGTCTAACTGGGGTTTTCATGTGGAGCCTTGGGATTTATACTAAGTGCGCAATTTGGGATAGCTGTTTATTTTGCATAAATATTCAGCTCTTTTAGTATAAAAAATTGGATAAAGCATCATGAATTTGCATGAGTATCAGGCAAAACAACTTTTTGCCGAATATGGTTTACCAGTTTCTCAAGGTTTCGCTTGCGATACACCTGAAGAAGCTGCAGCAGCTGCTGAGAAAATCGGCGGTGATATGTGGGTTGTTAAAACACAGGTTCACGCAGGTGGCCGTGGTAAAGCTGGCGGTGTTAAGCTAGTTAAAACAACTGACGAAGTTAAAGAGTTCGCTGCGAACTGGTTAGGTAAAAACTTAGTTACTTACCAAACAGACGAAAATGGTCAGCCAGTATCAAAAATTCTTGTTGAAAGCTGCACTGACATCGCTAACGAATTATACCTTGGCGCTGTAGTAGATCGTGCTTCTCGTAAAGTTGTTTTCATGGCATCTACTGAAGGTGGTGTTGAAATCGAGCAAGTTGCAGAAGAAACTCCAGAACTAATTCACAAAGCTGAGATCGACCCACTAGTTGGTCCTCAAGCTTACCAAGCTCGCGAGTTAGGTTTCAAACTAGGTTTAAACCCTACTCAAATGAAACAGTTCGTTAAGATCTTCATGGGTCTTGCTAACATGTTCAACGATTTCGATTTCGCACTATTAGAAATCAACCCGCTAGTAATCACAGACGAAGGTAACCTTCACTGTCTAGACGGTAAAATCGGTGTAGATGGTAACGCGCTTTACCGTCAACCTAAAATCCGTGAAATGCACGATCCTTCACAAGAAGATGCGCGTGAAGCTCACGCAGCAAGCTTCGAGCTTAACTACGTTGCACTAGACGGTAACGTTGGTTGTATGGTTAACGGTGCAGGCCTAGCGATGGGTACTATGGACATCGTAAACCTACACGGTGGCAAGCCAGCTAACTTCCTAGATGTTGGTGGCGGTGCAACTAAAGAGCGTGTATCTGAAGCATTCAAGATCATCTTATCTGACGACAACGTTAAAGCTGTTTTAGTTAACATCTTTGGTGGTATCGTTCGTTGTGACATGATCGCAGAAGGTATCATCGGCGCAGTTAAAGAAGTGGGTGTAAACGTTCCTGTAGTAGTACGTCTAGAAGGTACTAACGCTGAACTTGGTCGTGAAGTACTAGCTAGTTCTGACCTTAACATCATCGCTGCTGAATCACTAACAGACGCAGCTGAAAAAGTTGTTGCTGCTGCGGAGGGCAAATAATGTCTGTATTAATCAATAAAGATACAAAAGTTATCTGTCAAGGTTTCACAGGTGGCCAAGGTACTTTCCACTCTGAGCAAGCGCTTGAGTACGGTACACAAATGGTTGGTGGTGTAAGCCCAGGTAAAGGCGGTCAAACGCACCTTGGTCTTCCAGTATTCAACACTGTTCGTGACGCTGTTGAAGCAACTGGCGCAACTGCATCAGTTATCTACGTACCAGCACCTTTCTGTAAAGATGCAATCTTAGAAGCTATCAATGCTGGCATTGAGCTAATCGTTTGTATCACTGAAGGTATCCCAACACTAGACATGGTTGACGTTAAAGTTAAGCTTGATGAAACTGGTGTTCGTATGATCGGTCCTAACTGCCCAGGTGTTATCACTCCGGGTGAAACTAAGATCGGTATCATGCCTGGTCACATCCACAAGCCTGGTAAAGTAGGTATCGTATCGCGTTCTGGTACTTTAACTTACGAAGCGGTTAAGCAAACTACTGACGCTGGTTTCGGCCAATCAACATGTGTTGGTATCGGTGGTGACCCAATCCCTGGCACTAACTTCATCGACGTTTTAGAAATGTTCGAAAAAGACGAGCAAACTGAAGCTATCGTTATGATCGGTGAAATCGGTGGTACTGCAGAAGAAGAAGCTGCAGAATACATCAAGCACAACGTGACTAAACCTGTTGTTTCTTACATTGCGGGTGTTACTGCACCTCCAGGTAAGCGTATGGGTCACGCTGGTGCAATCATCGCAGGTGGTAAAGGTACTGCTGATGAGAAATTTGCTGCATTAGAAGCTGCTGGCGTAAAAACTGTACGTTCACTAGCTGACATCGGTAATGCACTTAAAGAGAAAACAGGCTGGTAATCAGCTCTAATCTCTTAAAAAAGGCTCGCTTATGCGGGCCTTTTTTGTATCTAACATTTTTTGTTCCCTACAAAAAATTCCAATCATAAATTAAGAATAATAATGCTTTATTTGTGAATATAAATTCTCTACACTTGTGGCTTGTATATCTGTTTTTATTAAAACACTCGACTTTAATAAGGTAAATATTACGTGCGTACCACAGAATTGGTAGATGGATTTCGCCAGTCAACCCCATACGTTAATGCTCACCGCGGTAAAACATTCGTTGTTATGCTTGGCGGAGAGGCGATCGATCAGTCTGGTTGTCGCAGCATCATCAACGATGTCGCGCTATTAACTAGTCTTGGTATTAAGATTGTTTTAGTGTTTGGTGCTCGCCCACAGTTTAACGCAGCACTTGAACAAGTTGGCATAACTAGTCAGTTTCATAATGAAATACGGGTAACTGATAATGCAACATTTGATGTAATTAAGAAAGTTGCGGGTGCAATGCAGTTTGATATAACCGCGCGTTTATCTACGTCTTTAAGTAGCACACCTATGTCTGGCTCATTTTTAAATGTGGTGAGTGGCAACTTTGTTATTGCTCAGCCTTTAGGTGTCGATGAAGGTGTTGACTATCATCATTCAGGTAGAGTGAGACGTATCGATGTTGCCGGTATTCGCCACCAGTTAGATAACAACGGAATTGTTCTGCTTGGGCCAATAGCGGCTTCTGTTACAGGTGAAAGCTTTAACTTAACTGCTGAAGAAATTGCTACGCAAGTAGCTCTTAAACTACGCGCTGATAAAATGCTTGGGTTCTGTAAAGAAGCCGGTATTTTGGATGAAAATGGTGAGGCGATTGCAGAGTTAATGCCAAATGAAGCTGAGCAGCTACTAGTAAACTATCGCAAGCAACCAGATTCATGTGTAAGCGCAACCGTATTCTTACAAGCTGCAATTGATGCGTGTCGAGGTGGCGTACATCGTTGTCATCTTGTTAGTTACAAAGAAGACGGCGCCTTATTACAAGAGTTGTTCTCGTTAGATGGTATTGGTACACAAATCGCTCCGCAAAGCTCTGAGCAATTACGAAGTGCAAGTATTGCTGATATTACCGGAATCATTAACCTTATTAGACCGCTTGAACAGCAAGGCTATTTGGTGCGCCGTTCACGTGAACAGCTAGAAATCGAAATTGAACAATTTACGGTTATTGAGCGTGATGGTCTTATTATAGCCTGTGCGGCTTTGTATCCGTTTGCAGATGAACAGGTAGGTGAATTTGCAAGTTTGGCTGTTCATCCTCAGTACCGAGATGCTGATCGCGGCAGTTATCTACTAAGGTTTATTATTAATAAGGCTAAACGTGCAGGTTATTCACATTTATTTGCTCTCACCACACGCAGCATTCACTGGTTTTTAGAGCAAAGTTTTGAAATAGTGACAGTTGATGAGCTACCTGCGAAGAAAAAAGCGCTTTATAACCATGAGCGCCGCTCAAAAGTATTGCGTCTAGATTTAACTAAGCTCAGTAATAAGAGGTGACGCATTCGTCACCTCTAATATACCCAAACCACCCCAAGGTGCGAGTTTCTGCATCTTGAGGGGGCTTGGTTATACTCTTAATATTGATAGTTAATGTGCTGATAAAAACGCACGCGTAAATCTTGGCGAGTTGGATTAAAGGCCAGCTCGTCAGTAACTTCATTTATCGCACTTTGCACTTGATTCATGAACTTACCATAACCAATGTCATGCTTGTCTTTATCGGCTGCCGCAATCACAAAATGTAAAGAATCTACAAGTTGATTTGCATCCCAGTACTGTTGTAATTGCACTTGTTCAGAGCTGCAATCAAAGGTTAACTTTTGCAGTTCAGTGTTACTTTGTGCGTTATCAATATTACTATTACGAACAATAGGGCGGGTACCGTTAGCGATAAAAGCACCGAGTGTTAAGCCGCGTTTATCACATGCACGTTTGAACGCATCAAAGATGTATTGATAAAACTGCGTATAATTCTCTTCGTTCAACATATGCTGAAATTGCGTTTTAATGGCGCGGGTAACAGGAATCGAAAACCCTGCATACGTCATTTCACTGTGTTCATTTGGTAAATGACATTGGCGAGACTGGTAACGAGGATATAAGCTACGTAATTTATAGCCATAACTTTCTTTGTGACCTTTTGCTTTAGCAAATAAATCATAAGTTAGGTGTTGGTGGTCACGAATTTTAAGAGGTGGTTGGCCGCTTAGTAGCTTTTCTTGTAGTGAGTTGATCACTCTTTGCACATTATGATGAAAACTCGCCGCATGAGCGCGAATATCTTCACCGGTCGCTAAGAATAATAAACGAATTTTTTTGCATTTTTGCTCACCATCGGCAAATACATTATGTGCTTCATGATATTGTGGGTTATAGAAAAACAAAATCTGCTTAGCGGTTTCTAAACTGTATGCCTCATCATGGTAACGAACCACGGGTAATTTATCGTTCGCGATTAGGTGTACATTATGTAATTCATATTCATCACATAGTGCAAATAACTCCCTTGCAAGACGCTTATAAGCACAGCTCACATTGGTGAACTGGGCAAAAAACTCATCAGTAGGTTTAAATTCAACTAACACATACTGGTTTGCACGTGCTGAGCTTGGAATATAGACTCGATGTTGATTGAGCGAAGCCATCTTTTTTCCTTATTGGTAGTGAAACTGACGGCACTATATCGCTAGTCAATGATCATTTTATTGCGTTAGAACAATTTTTTTACCGATTTTGTCGAGTCTGTGAACTATGTATTCAACAATCGACGTAATATCTTCAATAAACATGATGCAACCACTGTATGTTAGGGTTTGTTTTTGTAATAATGCATTAGTTTTGTCACCATGCAATATTCAGAGGATTATGCTCCTATGGCGGAAATTGAGAATCGCCCAAGTAACTTTATTAGAACGCGTATCGACGAAGATCTAGCAAGCGGTAAGCATGCGGCTACACACACGCGTTTTCCACCAGAACCAAACGGTTTTTTACACATTGGTCATGCAAAGTCTATTTGTTTGAATTTTGGTATCGCCCAAGATTATCAAGGTCTTTGTAACTTACGTTTTGATGATACGAATCCAGAAAAAGAAGACATTAACTACGTAAATTCGATTAAAGAAGATGTGCAGTGGCTAGGTTTCCAGTGGGATGGTGAAATTAAATATTCATCTAACTATTTCGATGCGTTATATGGCTATGCTGTTGAGCTTATCGAAAAAGGCCTAGCATATGTGTGTTTCTTATCGCCAGATCAAGCCCGTGAATACCGTGGCACTTTAAAAGAGCCAGGTAAAAACAGCCCATACCGTGATACGCCAGTTGAAGAAAACCTAGCGTTATTTGAAAAAATGCGTAATGGCGAATTCAAAGAAGGTGAGTGTGTACTGCGTGCTAAAATCGATATGGCAAGCTCATTCATGGTACTGCGTGATCCAATTATTTACCGTGTACGTTTTGCTCATCACCACCAAACAGGTGACAAGTGGTGCATTTACCCAATGTACGACTTCACGCACTGTATTTCAGATGCGCTAGAAGACATTACACATTCATTATGTACGCTTGAGTTCCAAGATAACCGTCGTTTATACGATTGGGTATTAGATAACATCAGCCTTGAGTGTCATCCGCAACAAATCGAGTTCTCACGATTAAATCTTGAGTACACCATTATGTCTAAGCGTAAATTAAACGACTTAGTGGTTAATGGTCATGTTGAAGGCTGGGACGACCCGCGTATGCCAACGATTGCTGGTCTACGTCGTCGTGGTTATACACCGGCATCAGTGCGTGAGTTTTGTTCTCGTATCGGTATCACTAAACAAGAGAACATGGTTGAAATGGGTATGCTAGAAGCATGTATCCGTGAAGATCTAAATGAGCATGCACCGCGTGCAATGGCTGTTCTTGATCCTGTGAAGATTGTTATCGAAAACTATGACGCAGATAAAGTAGAGACGTTATCTGTGGCTAATCACCCGAATAAAGAAGAGATGGGTCGCCGTGACGTACCTTTCACTCGTGAGATTTATATTGAGCGTGAAGACTTCCGTGAAGAAGCAAATAACAAGTTTAAGCGTTTAGTTCTTGATAAAGAAGTGCGTTTACGTGGTGCGTATGTCATTAAAGCTGAGCGCGTTGAAAAAGACGAAAACGGCGAAATTACTACTATTTTCTGCTCTTACGATCCTGAAACTCTAGGTAAAAACCCAAGTGATGGTCGTAAGGTTAAAGGTGTAATTCACTGGGTATCAGCAAGTGAATCTATCACAGCTGAAGTTCGTTTATACGACCGTTTATTTAACGTACCAAACCCAGCTGCAGCAGAAGACTTTAACGCAACACTAAACCCTGAATCACTCGTGGTCCTTGAAAATGCGAAAGTTGAGCCGTCACTTGCAAATGCACAAGCAGAGCAGGGCTTCCAGTTTGAACGTACAGGTTACTTCTGTCGTGATAGCAAAGCAGAAACATTAGTATTCAATCAGACTGTGGGTCTTCGTGATTCATGGGCGAAGATTGAACAAAAGGGCTAATACCTAATTTATTAAGTTTCTAAGCTTAATAAAAACCCTTTCACTTTAAAAGTGAAAGGGTTTTTTTATAACTATTAAAAGTGATTAGAAATAACCGCGAATACCCAAGCTAAAGTTACGACCAGGTAGTGGTGCTTTTTCTTTAATGAATGAACTGTGTACGAAACCAAGTTCATCGGTTAAGTTATCAACATTGATATAAAGCTGTGTATCAACAGGACCTAGGTCAAGTTGGTAGTTAGCTGATGCATCAAACAGGGTATAACCGTCAGTTTTTGTCTCGTAAGCAGTAACGTCAGACTGCTCAAAATAATGAGTACCGGTTAGGCTAAACTTCCAATCAGACACTGTGTACTGTAATTCAGAACCCAGTTTATTAGCAGGGATACGCGGTAAGTAACCTTCATCATCTTTTAGCTTAGCCGTTGTTGAATCACCAAATACTTTAACTAGCGCACTTGGCGTCACTTGATAATGTACGTCAAATTCAATACCGTATAATTTCGCATCTTTACTTGTGAATTGGTAAACCGCCATTGCATCTGCATCAGCTGCTGATTCTAGGCCATGCTCTTCATCAAAAACTAACCCGGTATTTTGCTGGTAATAGTAGTTTTCAATGTCGTTATAGAAGAAGTTAACTGTGTAACCAAAGTCACCAATAAAACGACGGAAACTTAAATCAAAGTTCGTTGCAGTTTCTTGCTTGATATCTTCTGGCTCAAAATGAATTTCGCCATCTTCAATATGATAACCAAGGCCTAGCTCATAAGTACCTGTTGCGATATGAATACCGTTTGATAATAATTCAGCACTTAGCGGCGCACGTTCTGAACGTGATACACTCAGAGCAACACTTTGACCTTCTTGATATTGCCAAATTGCACCTGCAGATAAGCTTAGATTTGTGAAATCTTCACTGTAGTTGATGATTTCTGCTTCTTCTTCATGGTGCTCTTCTTCCTCTTCATGATCATGATGATGCTCAGCCATGCTTACAGCAGAATCGATTTGATAATCTTCAAGGCGTGCACCTAGCTCAACGGTCACATCACCAAACTGGCGCTCTTCAAGAACGAATAACGCGTTTGTTTTAGTAACACTTGCTGGCGTAAAGGCTTCTTCACCATCTGCATCATAGTCAGACTCAGTGTAGTGATAACCAGCCATACCGTGCCAAAGGCCTAACTTGTGCTCAACGGTTGCACGTGCTTCGGTTGTTTTGTTTGTAAACACGGTGCCCACTGCACCATCTTCAATTTCAGCGTGCTTGTAGTCTGTGTAGCCAACGCGTAGTGAGATATTTTCAATCCAGTTATCATGAAGTGCATAGCTCATGTAACCTTGCCAGCGGTCTTGCTCTAGCTGTGCAAATACTGATTCTTCATGCTCTTCTTCACCTTCGTGTTCATCATGATGCTCACCTTCTCCATGCTCTGCATGGTGATGGTGTTCATGGGCAGGAATACCGTAATCAGTTTCGATGCGACCGTAAGACACACCAAGAGTTAGGTGTTCACCAACATAACTAGTACCGAAGTTGACGGTTTGGCTATCAATAAAGGTATTTTCTACGCTGTTAGCTGTTTCGTGTTCTTCATGCTCTTCACCTTCATGCTCCTCGTGCTCTTCATGTTCCTCAGGAAGCTCAAAGTTTGGTGTGTCGTAATCGTGACCTTTACGCTTTGTACCGTCAAAATGGAAGTTGAAACCATCATTACCGGTTTCAAGTTTTGCAGCATAGGTGTTGGTATTTGATACTGTATCGTGTGTGTAGTGTGCAGCACCAGTTAAAGTGTCAATGTTGTCAGTAGGAATACGGTTATCAACAACGTTCACCACACCACCGATAGCGCCAGAGCCATAAAGTAGGGTAGCAGGGCCACGAAGTACTTCAATTTGCTCTGCAGCTAGGCTGTCATTTGATGTTGCGTGGTCAGGGCCAATACGAGATGCATCACTGCTATCAAGACCATTTTGGGTGATCTTCACACGCGGACCATCTAAACCGCGAATAATAGGGCTAGATGAAACAGGGCCAAAGTAGCTTGCATTAACGCCTGGTAAACCTTTTAGTGTTTCGCCTAATGTCGGTTTTGCTTTATCTTTTAGCTCATCACCGGCTAAAACATTCACTGGCGAAATCATTTCAAGACTATTTTTATGAAGCGCTGATGCATAAACAACAACTGTTTCAACTGATGTTGGTGTAAGTGTAACAACAAAATTTTGGTCTTCACCATTAATAGCAATACGCTTATCGATGAAATTGTTTTTACTGATATGAAGCTGACCTTTATTATCTACATCAATTTTAAACTGACCTTGCTTGTTTGTGACAACGCTTTGTGATTTACCGTGTACATGAATTTCAGCATTGCTGATAGGTTGTTGGTTTTTATCTAATACTTGACCTGTGATCACAGCAGCCATTGTTGATTGAGAAAACAGCGCAGCGGCAACAGCACTAGAAAGAATTGAAACTTGTTTCATCATTACTACTTCTAAGTTTGTTGTTGAGTGTTGCGTTATATTATAACGCTGAAAATATTAATCGCAATAACGTTATACTATAACTTTACCTGAAGTCGCGATTTTATCACCATACACTATACTTAGACTGTTACAGTGAGATGGCCAAATCTTATGTCTGATAAAAATAGGGTATTTAAAGCAAATTTTACCATTGCTGATTTAAGAGAGCACCGCAATCACAAAGAAGTGTTCACCACTGCTTGTGACCGTCGTGAAAGCTATCAACATTTTGTCCTCAAGCTTTTAAGTTATTGCTTATTTTCACACAATGAAACAGCGATATTGAATACAAGGTTTAATCATGCTGAACCGGATGTGTCAATAAAAGCGCTTGATGACCATTATCAAACTTGGCTTGCTGTTGACCAACCGGATATCTTACAACTCAACAAAATCGCAAAGCGGGTTGATGAACTATGGGTCGTGACAACCTTAAATAACGATTGGCTTAAAGAAAATGAACACCAATTAGAGCTTATCAATAATGGTCATTTAATTGCGTTTGATGACAACTTCATTGACCAGTTAGCGAGTCATCTCACTAAAAATCTACAGTGGGATGTTACGATTGATCAGCAAATGGTGAGTGTGTCAGATAAAGAAAACTTCTACCAAACGAGCGAGCTTGTTTGGCATTAAAGCTCAATTTTTACCTTACCATTTGGTTTACTACAACACAGTAATACTTCGCCAGTTCTAACGAACGCAAGTGGTTCTTGATTGTAGCTCACATCACCTTCAACTAACTTTGCGCGGCATGCGCCACAATAACCTTCACGGCATTGGTAGGGGACATCTATTTTGTTTTGTTCTAGGCATTCAAGGAGAGATGAACAGCCAGAATCAAATTCTAAATTCTGGCTGTCTGTTCCTGCAAGGATAACCTCTGCAGTGGTGTTTTCGCTCATTACAGGTCGAAGTCACCAAAGTCAGATGCATCAACTTGAGAGTCAATTTGACCAACAAGGTAAGAGCTGATTTCAGCTTCTTGTGGGGCAACTTGAACGTTGTCTGATACTAACCAAGAGTTGATCCACGGAATAGGGTTACTTTTACTCTCGAACTGTGCAGGTAGGCCTACCGCAGTCATACGTGCATTAGTAATGTATTCAACGTATTGGCATAAGATATCTTTGTTAAGACCAATCATAGAGCCATCTTTGAACAGGTATTCTGCCCAATCTTTTTCTTGTTCAGCTGCTTCAACAAACATCTGAATTGCTTCTTCGCGACATTGTGCTGCAACGATTGCCATTTCTGGGTCGTCTTTACCTTCTTGCATAATGTTCAAAATGTGCTGTGTGCCAGATAAGTGTAGCGCTTCATCACGGGCGATTAGCTTGATGATTTTTGCATTACCTTCCATTAATTCACGCTCAGCGAAAGCAAATGAACAAGCAAAGCTTACATAGAAACGAATTGCTTCTAGGATGTTAACCGACATCATTGCTAAGTAAAGTTGCTTTTTAAGGTCAAATAAGCTGACTTTAACTTCTTCACCGTTGATCACATGTTTACCTTCACCATACAGGTTGTAAACAGAAATCATATTGATTAAATCATCGTAGTACTTAGTTACCGCATCAGCACGCTCACTGATTTTTTCGTTGCTTACGATATCGTCAAAGATAAGCTCAGGAGATTGCGTAACGTTACGAATAATGTGCGTGTATGAACGGCTGTGAATGGTTTCACTGAACGCCCATGTTTCAATCCAAGTTTCTAACTCAGGAATAGACACAATAGGTAGTAACGCAACGTTAGGTGAACGACCTTGCACACTATCAAGTAGCGTTTGATATTTTAAGTTACTTAAAAAGATGTGCTTTTCGTGCTCTGGTAACGCTTGGAAGTCAAGACGGTCTTTACTTACATCAACTTCTTCAGGACGCCAAAAGAACGAAAGTTGCTTTTCGATTAGCTTCTCGAAGATAGGGTACTTTTGTTGGTCGTAACGTGACACGTTTACCGTTTGGCCGAAAAACATCGGTTCTTGTAATTGGTTATTATGATTTCGGCTAAAAGTTGTATATGACATAGTGATTTCTCAAAAAACAGTCAGGGCAAAGCGGGCAAATGAGCCCGCTTTTGTTATGTTATTAATTTAATTAGATTTTACAAGCGCCGCCTGCACAACCGTCATCTTCTACCTCTGGTGTTAACTCATCTTGAGAGTCTGATGCACCATCACGTGTGTTGTGATAGTACAGGGTTTTAACACCAAGTTTGTACGCAGTCAGTAGGTCTTTTAAGAGCACCTTCATAGGTACTTTACCGCCTTCGTACTTAGATGGATCATAGTTAGTGTTTGCAGAGATCGTTTGGTCAACGAATTTTTGCATAATACCAACCAGTTGTAGATAACCATCGTTTGAAGGAATATCCCACAGTAGCTCATAGTTATCTTTCAGATTTTCATAATCTGGCACTACTTGCTTTAAGATACCATCTTTACTTGCTTTAACGCTGATATGACCACGTGGTGGTTCAATACCATTTGTTGCGTTAGAGATTTGCGATGATGTCTCTGAAGGCATAAGGGCAGATAGCGTAGAGTTACGCATACCGTGCTCTTTAATGCTTTCGCGTAATGAATCCCAATCTAAATGAAGAGGCTCATCACAGAACTGATCTAGGTCACGTTTGTAAGTATCTGTTGGCATAATGCCTTGAGAATACGTTGTCTCGTTAAATTTAGGACACGCACCACGTTCTTTAGCTAACTCATTTGATGCTTTCATTAGATAATATTGAATTGCTTCAAATGTCTTGTGAGTTAGGGCATTTGCGCTGCCATCTGAATAGCGCTTACCATTTTTCGCTAAGTAATACGCGTAGTTAATAACACCAATACCTAGCGTACGACGACCCATAGTCGCGTTTTTAGCCGCAGGAACAGGGTAGTCTTGGAAATCAAGTAAGTTATCAAGGGCACGTACTGCAAGTTCAGCAAGCTCTTCTAATTCGTCAAGTGACTCAATTGCACCTAAGTTAAACGCCGACAGCGTACAAAGTGCAATTTCACCTTCTTCATCCATTACATTGCTAAGTGGCTTAGTTGGTAATGCAATTTCTAAACATAAGTTAGATTGGCGAATTGGTGCCACAGTCGAGATGAACGGGCTGTGCGTATTACAGTGGTCAACGTTTTGTAAGTAGATACGGCCTGTGCTGGCACGCTCTTGTGCAAACATTGAGAATAACTCAATCGCCTTAATACGTTTTTTGCGAATTGACTCGTCTTGCTCGTATTTGATGTATAGCTCATCAAACTTCGCTTGATCTTCAAAGAAGGCATCGTATAGACCCGGTACATCTGATGGGCTAAATAATGTGATGTAATCGTCTTTGATTAAACGGCTATACATTAATTTGTTGAACTGCACACCGTAGTCAAGGTGACGTACACGGTTGTCTTCAACACCACGGTTGTTTTTAAGAACAAGTAGGTTTTCAACTTCTAAGTGCCAAAGTGGGTAGAACAACGTTGCTGCGCCGCCACGAACACCACCTTGTGAACAGCTCTTAACAGCAGTTTGGAAGTGTTTATAAAAAGGAATACAACCTGTGTGGTACGCTTCGCCGTTACGAATTGGGCTACCAAGGGCACGGATGCGACCGGCATTAATACCAATACCCGCACGTTGCGAAACATATTTAACAATCGCAGACGATGTCGCATTAATAGAATCTAGGCTATCACCACATTCAATAAGTACACATGAGCTGAACTGACGTGTAGGGGTACGTACACCTGCCATGATAGGTGTAGGTAATGAAATTTTGAATGTAGAAACTGCATCATAAAAACGCTTGATGTAATCAAGGCGTGTCTCTTTTGGATAATCAGAGAATAAGCTTGCAGCAACTAAGATATATAAAAACTGTGCACTTTCGTAGATTTCACCAGTAACACGGTTTTGAACTAAATACTTACCTTCAAGTTGCTTTACAGCAGCGTAGCTGAAGTTTAAGTCACGGTTGTGATCGATATAAGCATCTAACTCATCAATTTCTTGCTCGGTATAATCAACAAGTAGGTGTTGATCATAACGCTTGTCTTCAACTAACTTCGTGATGTGATCGTATAAGCGTGGTGGCTCAAATTGACCGTAGGCTTTTTTACGTAAATGGAATACAGCTAAGCGAGCAGCTAGGTATTGGTAATCAGGCGTATCTTTAGAGATCTGATCAGCTGCAGCTTTGATGATTGTTTCATGAATGTCATCGGTACGAATGCCGTCATAAAATTGAATATGTGACTTTAATTCAACTTGTGAGACAGACACATTATCAAGACCTTCTGCGGCCCAAGCGATCACGCGATGGATCTTATCTAGATCAAGTGACTCTTTACGGCCGTCACGTTTGCTTACAGATAGCTGTTGGTTCATAGTTTTGCCTGTATTCCTTGGGAAGTTTTAGTTGTAAGACAAAGGTATTCTTAATGTAATTATTATTATGCAACACCAAAAGAAACTAATTGAATAACATTTAGCCACAATATCTGGTGTTGTTTAAATTGTAGATCACAAGATAGTGTGGTCTGGGTTGTTTTGCAAGGGATAGAATTGCCCCAATTTGTGGATAACTATTGGATAAGCGCATTGTGTTAGTAACCATTAACCTTTGAACATTCATAGACGACGAAATTTGTAGAAATCAACAAAAGATCCAGAAAATTTACCGTTTTGAAAAATAAATTTTGACTGATTTTTTTATCATCAATGAATGCTCAAAAGTAAACCAAATCACAATATATGGTGTTTTAATTTTTAAATAGCACTATATATGGTTAAAGCCGTCAATTGGTGTTTGCCAATTGAAATCCGCTTGCCAGCCAAGTGCAGCGTCCACACTCGGTATGTAACCCCATAACGCTGTTGCGCTATACATGTTGGCTGCTTTTGCAGCTTGAATATCACGCTCAGCATCACCGATATACAAACAACGGCTCGGATCAACCTCTAAGATCTCAGCGGTGTGTAACAGTGGATCCGGTGATGGTTTTGACACAGCTAATGTATCGCCACTGACAACTGCCTTTGCATCACGCAAAGAGGGAATAGCTTGCACTAAGGGCTCAGTTAAAAAGCCTGGCTTATTAGTCATAATGCCCCACTTAATATTGTTTTGCTCAAGTGCAATTAAAAGCTGTTCGATGCCGTTGAAGCATTTACTGTGCACAGCAATATCTTCGGCGTAGTAGTCAAGAAGCTGTTGGCGCAAGGCGAGTTGTTCAAGTTCGGGCCATTTATCCCCAAACCCTACTTCTAATAATGCATTTGCACCGTTAGACGCAGCAGGGCGATAAATATGCTCAGCAACAGGCGCCACATTGGCATCTGCTAATACGCGGTTTAATGCACCACCTAAGTCATCCGCGGTATCGAGTAGTGTGCCATCTAAATCAAAGATAAACGCATCAAAATCGATAGAGGGTGTTTGCACACCACTCATTAGGCTAGTTTCTCAAAGTGCAGGATGTAATTAACACTTACATCATCATTTAAGTTGTACTGCTTAGAAAACGGGTTATAGTGAAGGCCGGTACTGGCGCGTACTTTTAATCCTGCTTCTTCTGCCCATGCAATAAGCTGCGCAGGTTTGATAAACTTTTTATGGTCATGCGTACCTTCAGGCACCATCTTCAAAAGCTTTTCAGCACCGACAATAGCAAACAAGTAGGCTTTTGGTGTTTTATTTAATGTTGAAAAGAACACATCTGCGCCTGGTTTAGCAAGTTCTGCTACAGCACGAATAATAGAAGCAGGGTCTGGAACATGCTCAAGCATTTCCATACAAGTTACAACATCAAAGCGAGCAGGGTGCTCAGCAGCGAATTGCTCTGCAGGTACTTTTATATAATCAACAGGCACGCCTGTTTCTAAACTATGTAACTTAGCAACGGTGAGTGGCTCTTGGCCCATATCGATGCCGGTTACTTTAGCGCCCATACGCGCCATACTTTCACTTAAGATGCCGCCACCACAGCCAACATCTAAGGTTTCCTTATCAAATAAGCCGCCTACTTTATCAGCGACAAAATCCAAACGCAGAGGATTTATTTCATGAAGGGGTTTGAACTCTCCGTCGCGGTCCCACCAACGTTCTGCGATGGCTTCAAACTTTGCAATTTCTGCATTATCTACATTTTGATGCTCGGTCATAAAAAACTTCCTCGTTAATCTGAGGCCATTATATAGGGGGAAATTAATAAATCGCAAAGATTTAGCGCCTGTAAATCTAAATAAATTGTGATAGCATGGTCTGGAAATAATAACTAAAGCTCTTAAGACGGCGGTTTGCCTCTTAATGAGTCAATACTGAAGGAATGTGAAATCAAATGACTGATCTCGCCAATGAAATTCTGCCAGTCAATATTGAAGATGAATTGAAAAACTCCTACCTTGATTACGCGATGAGTGTAATCGTAGGACGTGCATTGCCAGACGTACGTGATGGCTTAAAGCCAGTTCACCGCCGCGTTTTATTTGCAATGAACGAACTCAATAATGATTGGAATAAACCTTACAAGAAATCAGCACGTGTTGTTGGTGATGTAATCGGTAAGTACCACCCACATGGCGACAGCGCGGTATATGACACCATCGTTCGTATGGCGCAGCCTTTCTCATTACGCTACATGCTTGTTGACGGCCAAGGTAACTTTGGTTCTGTTGACGGTGACTCTGCGGCAGCAATGCGTTATACGGAAGTCCGTATGGCGAAAATGTCACATGAATTATTAGCTGATTTAGAAAAAGAAACGGTTGATTACGTACCGAACTATGATGGTACTGAGCAAATTCCTGACGTATTACCTACAAAAGTACCTAACTTATTAGTAAATGGTTCTTCGGGTATCGCGGTTGGTATGGCGACGAACATTCCACCTCATAACTTAACAGAAGTTATCAATGGTTGTTTAGCGCTTATTCAAAACCCTGATATGTCAATTGCTGACCTTATTGAATATATCCCAGGTCCAGATTTCCCGACTGCGGCGATTATCAATGGTAAAAAAGGCATTGAGCAAGCGTACTTAACCGGTCGTGGTAAAGTATATATCCGTGCTCGTGCTGAAATCGAAGTTGACGAAAAAACCGGTCGTGAAACAATCATCGTTCACGAAATCCCTTATCAAGTTAACAAAGCACGCCTTATCGAAAAGATTGCAGAGCTTGTTAAAGATAAGAAGATTGAAGGTATTAGCGCACTACGTGACGAATCAGATAAAGACGGTATGCGTATCGTTATCGAAATCAAACGTGGTGATGTTGGTGAAGTAATCTTAAACAACCTTTATGCACAAACTCAGTTACAAACTGTGTTTGGTATGAACATGGTTGCACTTGATAACAACCAACCTAAGTGTTTCAACTTAAAAGAAATGCTTGAAGCGTTTATCGTACACCGTCGTGAAGTTGTTACACGTCGTACTGTATTCGATTTACGTAAAGCCCGTGACCGTGCTCACACGCTTGAAGGCTTAGCGATTGCACTTGCGAATATCGACCCAATTATCGAACTTATTCGTAAATCACCAACACCAGCAGAAGCAAAAGCGGCACTAACAGCACGTTCTTGGGAACTAGGCACTGTTAAAGCAATGCTTGAAAAAGCAGGTGAAGATAACGTAGCACGTCCTGATTGGTTAGCGGCTGATTTAGGTATCCGTGACGGTCAGTACTATTTATCTGAGCAACAAGCACAAGCAATTCTAGACCTACGTTTACACAAACTAACAGGCCTTGAGCATGAGAAGATCTTAGACGAGTATCAAACACTCCTTGATCTAATTGCTGAGCTTTTACATATTCTTTCAAGCCCAGAGCGTTTAATGGAAGTTATCCGCGACGAGCTAGTAGAAATTAAAGAGCAATATGGTGACGAACGTCGTACTGAAATCAGTGCAGCTGCTCACGATATTAGCCTTGAAGACCTAATCAATGAAGAAGACGTTGTTGTAACGCTTTCTCACGAAGGTTACGTTAAGTATCAACCACTATCAGATTACGAAGCACAGCGTCGTGGTGGTAAAGGTAAATCAGCAACCAAGATGAAAGATGAAGACTTCATCGAACGTCTATTAGTTGCTAATACCCACGATACAATCCTATGTTTCTCAACAGCGGGTCGCTTATACTGGTTGAAAGTATATCAGTTACCATTAGCAAGCCGTGCAGCGCGTGGTAAGCCAATAGTTAACTTATTACCACTTGAAGCTGATGAGCGTATTACTGCTATCTTACCAGTACGTGAGTACGAAGAAGATAAATACATCTTCATGGCAACTGCATTTGGTACAGTTAAGAAAACACCACTTACAGCATATAGCCGTCAACGTGCGAGCGGTATCATCGCTGTTAACCTAAATGAAGGCGATAGCCTAATTGGTGTTGATATTACTGATGGCACGAATGAAATTATGCTATTCACTGATGCTGGTAAAGTTGTTCGCTTTAAAGAAGCTGAAGAGTCAGCAGTTGTTGATGAAAACGGTAACCCAGTTCTAGACGAAAATGGTAACCCAGAAATCCGCTTCAAAGGTGTACGTCCAATGGGTCGTACAGCAACAGGTGTTCGTGGTATTAAGATGGCTGACGACCAACGCGTTGTGTCGTTAATCGTACCTAAGTCAGATGGTGCAATCCTAACTGTGACAGAAAACGGTTACGGTAAGCGTACAGCACTTGAAGATTACCCATCGAAGAGCCGTGCAACACAAGGTGTTGTATCAATCAAAGTAAGCGAACGTAATGGCGCTGTGGTTGGTGCAGTACAAGTTGACGATAACGACGAAATCATGATTATCTCGAATCGCGGTACCTTAGTACGTACCCGTGTAAACGAGGTTTCTACGGTTGGTCGTAATACTCAAGGCGTTATTTTGATACGAACTATTGACGAAGAGCAAGTAGTTGGTTTACAACGTATCGAAGAAATCGAAGTTGATGAGCTAGAAGCCATCGAAGGCGAGGCCGTTGAAGTAGTCGATACCAATACTGAAGAAACGGGTGATAACCCACCTTCAGAATAACATTGATTTAAAAAGCGGCTCCGGCCGCTTTTTTTATCCGCACTATAATTACTGGAATGAGGCAAAGTAATGACTAAGTATAATTTTTGTGCAGGACCGGCAATGCTACCGCCGGCAGTTATGCAAAAAGCACAAAAAGAATTTATAGATTGGCAAGGTTTAGGTGTCTCTGTGATGGAAATTAGCCATCGCAGCAGCGACTTTTTAGCGCTTACCACTAAATGTGAAGCAAGCCTGCGTCGTTTAATGAATATAAGCGATGAGTTCGAAGTGTTATTTATGCACGGCGGTGGCCGTGGTCAATTCAGTGCTGTGCCACTGAACCTTCACCTTGATGATAAGCCAGCCGTGTACTGTGAAAACGGTGTGTGGTCTAAAGGGGCTACGTCAGAAGCGGCAAAATTCACTGCAGTTGAAAGCATCAATGTCCGTGATGATGAGCAGCAAAATGGCCAGTTCTCTATAAAACCAGCAAGCAGCTGGGAATTACCTGCTGATGCGTCTTACATTCACTATTGTCCGAATGAAACCGTAGATGGCATCGAAATTTTTGACGTGCCATCACACCCATCAGCACCGATTGTGGCTGATATGTCATCGACTATTTTATCGCGCGAGTTTGACGTAAATCAGTTTGATCTTATTTACGCTGGCGCACAAAAGAATATCGGCCCGTCTGGTTTATCGATTGTTATTATTCGCAAAACGCTTCTTGAGCGTGAAGGTCTTGCCAAGCCAGGTATTCTTGATTACGCCTTAGAAGCAAAACAAGGCAGCATGTATAACACACCACCGACATTTGCGTGGTACTTAGCTGCTGAAGTATTTGAATGGCTTGAAGCAAACGGCGGCGTTAAAGCGATGGAAGAACAAAACATCGCAAAAGCAGAACTTCTTTACAATTACATTGATAGCTCAGATTTTTACAGCAACAAAGTTGCTAAGCATTGCCGTTCGCGTATGAACGTACCGTTTTGGCTAAATGACGGATCACTGAATGATAAATTCATTACTCAATCAAAAGAAGCAGGCTTATTAGCCCTTGAAGGTCACCGTATCGTCGGTGGTATGCGCGCAAGCATTTATAATGCGATGCCACTTGAAGGTGTTCAAGCCTTGGTTAATTTTATGGAAAAATTCGCCAAGGAGAACAGCTAATTATGGAACAGCTTCGTCTTGAACCGATTACAAAGGTAAATGGTAGTGTGACACTACCAGGCTCAAAAAGCTTATCAAACCGTATCTTACTGCTTGCTGCTCTTGCAGAGGGCACAACGGTTGTTGAAAACCTACTAGATAGTGATGATATTCGTCACATGCTAGGTGCATTAAATCTTTTAGGCGTAAATGTATCGCTTAACGAAGATAAAACAGTGGCCACCGTAGAGGGTGTTGCAGGTAAATTTAAAACTCCGAGCGAGCCTTTATTTTTAGGTAATGCAGGGACAGCTTATCGTCCACTGACAGCGGTTTTAGCTGCTGTAGAAGGCGAGTATCAGCTGGTGGGCGAGCCTCGTATGGAAGAGCGCCCAATCGGCCATTTGGTTGATGCACTGCAAGCACTGGGTGGTGATGTTGAATACCTTAAGCATAAAGATTATCCACCACTTGCCATAAAAGGCGGCAAAATCAACGGTGGACAAGTTGCAATTGATGGCAGCATCTCTAGCCAGTTCTTAACAGCGTTACTAATGGCTGCACCATTATTTAATGGCGATACAGAAATCACCATCAAAGGCACGCTGGTATCAAAGCCTTACATTGATATTACCCTAGATGTAATGAAGCGCTTTGGCGTTACTGTAAGCCATGACAATTACGAAACGTTTTACGTTAAAGGCTGTCAGCAGTATCAAGCACTTGAGCGTATTATGGTCGAAGGTGATGCATCAAGCGCCTCTTATTTTGTTGCAGCAGCTGCAATAGCAGGTGGCGAAATTGAAATTAACGGGGTAGGTGCGGCATCTGTTCAAGGTGATATTGGTTTTGCCAAAGTGATGGAGCAAGTAGGCGCCAAAATCGATTGGTACGATGAAAAGCTGGTGGTTCGTAAAGGTGAGCTAAATGCGGTCGATATTGATGCCAATGCAATCCCTGATGCGGCAATGACACTCGCCACTGTTGCGCTTTTCGCAAAGGGTAAAACAGCAATTCGCAATATCTATAACTGGCGTGTAAAAGAAACAGATCGCTTATATGCCATGGCGACTGAGCTTCGTAAAGTTGGTGCAGAAGTGGTTGAAGGTGAAGATTTCATCGAAATTACACCGCCAGACACTTTTAACGATGTAGCGATAGATACCTATAACGATCACCGTATTGCCATGTGTTTTGCAATGGTTGCCGTTGGCGGAAAGCCGATAACCATTAACGATCCTAAGTGTACATACAAAACTTTTCCAACGTTTTTCAAAGTACTAGAGTCTGTCTCAAGTCAATAAAACAGAAGAAAATATAAAAAGTTACATTCTAAATGCGGATCTATTTCTAGAACTGGCGTATAATATCGCGGTTTTATTTTGGTGTGCATTGCAGGAGGTTATAAATGCAGGCGTTATCAATGCCCGTAATCACCATCGATGGCCCAAGTGGTTCAGGTAAAGGAACTGTTTGTCGCTTGTTAGCCGAGAAATTAGGTTGGGATGTATTAGACAGTGGAGCGATTTACCGTGTGCTGTCACTTGCAGCGCTTCATCATCAAATTGAATTAGATAATGAAGATGCGCTAGTTCCGCTAGCTGCAAACTTAGATGTACAGTTTTTGGTCGATAGCCAAACGCATACTTCTAAAATTGTCTTGGAAGGCGAAGACGTCACAACCACAATTCGTAACGAAGAAGTGGGTGCTGCGGCATCAAAGATTGCTGCATTACCACGGGTGAGAGAAGCATTATTACGTCGTCAACGTGCGTTTCGTACTGAGAGCGGCTTAATTGCCGATGGTCGTGACATGGGCACCGTTGTGTTCCCAGATGCACCATTGAAGATTTATTTAACCGCATCAGCTGAAGAGCGCGCTCGTCGTCGCTTTGCTGAGTTGAACGAACGCGGTCTTGATGTTACACTAAGTGGTCTACTTGAGGACATAAAAGCTCGCGATCACCGTGATATGACGCGTGAAGTTGCGCCGCTTGTTCCTGCAGAAGACGCTATTGAGCTCGATACTAGCGAGCTTAATGCAATGCAAGTGTTTGATAAAGTTGTAACTTTACTCGACGAAGCCGTACTTGCAGGAAAGCTTCCAAAAGCTAAAAAGTAATTTATTAAGGTGCCGGCAGGAAGCCAGTGCTATTTTAACAACCCCATGCAGCATGGTTGCTAATTGGTTATTTAATTATTTAGAGACGTATAATGTCAGAAAATTTTGCGCAGTTATTTGAAGAAAGCCTTAAGGGTTTTGAAGCAGAGCAAGGCTCTATCGTTAAAGGTACTGTTATCTCAATCGAGAACAACATCGTACTTGTTGATGCTGGTCTTAAATCTGAAAGTGCAATCCCTGCTGAGCAATTCAAAAATGCTGCTGGTGAACTAGAAGTTGCTGTTGGCGACGAAGTAGATGTTGCTTTAGACGCAATCGAAGACGGTTTCGGTGAAACTATCCTTTCTCGTGAGAAAGCGAAGCGTCACGAAGCGTGGATCCGCTTAGAAAAAGCATGTGAAGAGCAAGAGACTGTTACTGGTGTTATCAACGGTAAAGTTAAAGGCGGTTTCACTGTTGAAGTTGATTCAATCCGTGCCTTCCTACCTGGTTCACTTGTTGATGTTCGTCCAGTACGTGACACAACTCACCTTGAAGGTAAAGAGCTTGAGTTCAAAGTAATCAAGCTTGACCAAAAACGTAACAACGTTGTTGTTTCTCGCCGTGCAGTTATCGAATCAGAGAACTCACAAGAGCGTGAAGAACTTCTTGCTAACCTTGTTGAAGGTCAAGAAGTTAAAGGTATCGTTAAGAACCTTACTGACTACGGTGCGTTCGTTGACCTTGGTGGTGTTGACGGTCTACTACACATCACAGACATGGCGTGGAAGCGTGTTAAGCACCCTTCAGAAATCGTTAATGTTGGCGACGAAATCGCAGTTAAAGTTCTTAAATTCGACAAAGAAAAGACTCGTGTATCTCTAGGCCTTAAACAGCTTGGCGAAGATCCATGGGCAGCTATCGCTGGTCGTTACCCAGAAGGTTCTAAGCTTTCTGGTCGTGTAACTAACCTTACTGACTACGGTTGTTTCGTTGAAATCGAAGAAGGCGTAGAAGGTCTAGTACACGTTTCTGAAATGGATTGGACTAACAAGAACATCCACCCTTCAAAAGTTGTTTCACTAGGTGACACTGTTGAAGTTATGGTTCTTGAAATCGACGAAGAGCGTCGTCGTATTTCTCTTGGTCTTAAGCAATGTATTGCTAACCCATGGCAAGAATTTGCTCGTCTACAAAACAAAGGCGATCAAGTTACTGGTAAGATCAAATCAATCACTGACTTCGGTATCTTCATCGGTCTTGAAGGCGGTATTGACGGTCTTGTTCACCTTTCAGACATTTCTTGGAACACGCCAGGCGAAGAAGCTGTACGTGAATTCAAGAAAGGCGACGAAATCACTGCTATCGTATTACAAGTTGACCCAGAGCGTGAGCGTATCTCTCTAGGCGTTAAACAAATCGAAGCTGACCCATTCAATAACTACCTGGACGCAAACAAAAAAGGTGCTATTGTTAAAGGTAAAGTGACTGAAGTTGATGCGAAAGGCGCAACTGTTGAGCTAATCGAAGGCGTTGAAGGTTACATCCGTGTAGCTGATATCGCTCAAGAGCGTGTTGAAGATGCTACTACTGTAGTTTCTGCAGGCGACGAAATCGAAGCGAAATACGTTGGTGTTGATCGTAAGAACCGCACTTTAAGCTTATCTGTTAAAGCTCTTTTCGAAGCAGAAGAGAAAGAAGTACTAGAGAAGCTTAAGAAAGAAGAGCCAGCGTTCGAAAACGCTATGGCTGCAGCATTCAAAAATGCTCAAAAAGACTAATATCTAGTCTTTTAAAATTGGAAGGGCAGTTTTGCCCTTCCTTTACCACTCTTTAAGGAAACGCTATGACTAAGTCAGAATTGATAGAACAACTTGCCGAGCAACACGCACACATCCCTGTGAAAGATGTTGAAAATGCCGTTAAAGAAATTCTTGAACAAATGGCCGGCTCATTATCTAGCTCAGATCGCATCGAGATCCGTGGCTTTGGAAGTTTCTCATTGCATTATCGTTCTCCTCGCACAGGTCGTAATCCAAAGACTGGCGAAACAGTTGAGTTAGACGGTAAGCACGTACCACATTTTAAACCAGGTAAAGAATTGCGTGACCGCGTAAATGCGAGTATTGCCTAGTTTTATACAGGAGTAGTTACTTGTTTAGGGTATTAAAAATTGTATTAATTGCGCTGTGTTTATTTATTGCGTTTGTACTTGGTTCACAGAATCCACAATTGGTGCAAATCAATTATTTAATCGCTAGTAATACTTTGCCCTTAGCTGTTGTAATAAGTATCTGCTTTATTTTAGGTGTCGCAATTGGTTGTTTTATAAGCTTTACACTGTTTTCTCAGTTAAAGTGGCAAAATTATCGCTTAAAGAAAAAATTAGCGCCTGAAAAAAACAATAAAAAGCTTGTTGCTAATAAAGACATCTAATCATGATTGAGCTTCTGTTTTTACTTTTACCCGTTGCAGCCGGTTACGGTTGGATAATGGGTAAAAACAGCGCTAAAAACCAAGCTCATCAGCTTAATCGCCAAATTACCTCTGAATATTCTAAAGGCCTTAAATTTCTCTTAGACAGAGAAGAAGACCAAGGCTTAGAACACCTTATTAATCTACTCGAAGTTGCCGCTGATTCTGTTGAACATTATTCAACGCTTGCCACTATGTTCCGCCGCCGTGGCGAACTTGACCGCGCCATTAAAATTCATGAGCTGCTATTAAAACACCCAAGCCTTGATGAGCAACAAGCTGCAACTAGCCGCTTAGAGCTTGCTGAAGATTACATAATGGCAGGCTTGTTAGATGGTGCAGAAGAGCATCTAGTATGGCTTGTTAAGGCAGGTTATAAAGAAGCGTTAGAGCCAATTATTAATCTTTATTCACAAACCCGTGAATGGGATAAGGGCATTAACATGTACGAGGCCCACAGTGAGTTGTTCACTAAACCTCAGCATGTAAAAGCCATTGCCAATTTTTATTGTGAAGCAGCCTTACAAGACAATGATACGCAAATTATGCGTAAAGCCATTAGCTTAAACCATAAAGCCATTCGCCCACTGTATGAGCTTGGTCACAGTGCTTTCACCAAAGAAGATTATGTAAAAGCAATTTACTATTGGCGCGAGCTTATTAGCCAATTCACGTTTTTTGCGCCAGTGTTTATTGAAGAATTAGCACTGAGCTATCAAAAGCTTAATTTAACGCATCAGTTTTACGAATTGCTCAATGAACTGCTCGATAAAGGTGGCGTATTAATAAAAATAAAACACTGCCAAGCTTTACTTGAACAAGGTCATATAGAGCAAGCAATCAAATTTTTAACGGATAGTTTAAAGCGTCATCCGACTATTCGTGGCTTTAGTTTTTTATTACAGCTACTTGCCAAGCAAAACAACGATATTAAAGATGTACTCGATCAAATTGATAAGCTAGTAACATCTTATATCGCAACCAAACCTGATTTTCAGTGCCAACACTGTGGCTTTACCAGTCATACCATTTATTGGGTATGTCCATCTTGTAAGCACTGGGAAACAATTGTTCCAAGCCGTGGCATAGACGGTTTTTAATTCATATTAGTCCATTAGTTTTTAGGAAAGTTATGTCTGTCGAAGATTCAAAAAAAGTATTAATTGCCCTTGATTATGATGATCAACAAACAGCTCTTGCGTTTGTAAAGCAATTATCGCCTGATACGTGTCGCCTTAAAGTAGGTAAAGAAATGTTCACGTATTTTGGTCCTAGCTTTGTTAAGGAACTAATCGACTTAGGTTTTGATGTATTCTTAGACCTAAAATTTCACGATATTCCAAACACAGTGGCAAAAGCTGTAACCGCAGCTGCAAAAATGGGTGTGTGGATGGTTAACGTGCATGCCTCTGGTGGCGTTGAAATGATGACTAAAGCAAAACACGCTTTAGAACAGTTTGGTGATGACGCTCCATTACTGATTGCAGTAACTGTACTAACCAGTATGGATGCCGCAGAGCTTACTCGTTTAGGTGTAGATAAAACACCAGAAGAGCAAGTAATTTACTTAGCAAACCTTGCCAAAGAATCAGGCCTTGATGGGGTAGTGTGCTCAGCACAAGAAGCGAAAAAGCTAAAAGCAGAACTTGGCGCAGACTTTAAACTGGTTACCCCGGGTATTCGCCCAGCAGGCAGCGATGTAGGTGACCAAAAACGTATCATGACACCAAAACAAGCCGTCGAAGATGGCAGCGACTATTTAGTTGTAGGCCGCCCAATCACCCAATCGGCAGATCCAGTTGCAACATTAAAAGAAATTAACGACTCACTACAATAACCTCGTTACTTTAAAATAGTCTTTAAAGAGCATTGTAAGCGTAATTTATATCGCGCTATATACAGTGCTCTTTTTGTTTGTGATGTTACTGCTGGAGCTGATTTTTAAAATCAATTGGTTAACTTACTTCATTGCTAGGATAGTAGCCTTTTTGCGGGTGAAAATAAAGTTGCTTATCTAGCCAAGTTTAGGTGTAATGAATAATAATCACTGAGCTGCTAAGGGAGGTCAAAATGTCTTCTGTGCCCAGAAATAAGGATGAATTGGAGTTAGCTATAAATTCAATATTTCCGAAACTCATGGCTGACTATCGTGCAATTCCGGAAAGCAAAGCTCGTAAGCTTGGAATAAAGGGAAACGTCAAAGGCACAGTTATTAGCGTTAGTGATACAGTGGCTTACTTGATTGGTTGGGGGAGACTCGTTCTTAAATGGCATCACTTAAGATCTCAAAACCAACATGTTGATTTCCCAGAAACTGGTTATAAATGGAACCAATTAGGTCCACTCGCTGAAAGTTTCCACGCAGAGTATCGTCAGTGGAAATATGATGATTTACTCATTGAGCTTGAGTCTACGGTCAACGAGATACTTTCACTCATTTCAAAGTTAAGTGAACATGATTTGTATGGTGGTGCGTGATATGAAAAATGGACTTTGGGGCGCATGATTCAGTTTAATACATCATCACCTATGAAAAATATGCGTACAAAAGTTCGGCGGTTCAATCGAGAATTCACATAACAAACAATTTTAGAGTGATTCGACACGCGTGGCATTTTTACTATGCATCGGTTTTAGTGATTATGGTGGTATGCGACGGCATCGGTATTGTGTGCCTTACACCTTAATTAGGCGTTGCATCAATAGGAAAACTTTAGATGGATCAAAATGAAGAAAAATCGCAGGCAATATATTCAGAAATGCAGCGCACATATGCTCTCAAAAAGGAATTTGAAAATCTTCGTCCCAAATGGTGGCAGCCAATCGGAAAACTCATTAGTTACGTTTGTCTAATATTTCTTTTCAGTTATCTATTTCCAGAAACTATAGAGCAACCTGTCATTTATATTCTACTAATCTTGGTTTTTGGAGTAAGTATGGAAAATTTCCACGAGAGCAAGCGAATAAATCAGAGAATAGACTTGCTTCACAAGATGTTAAAAGAAGATTCATAACTAGGCCATCATGGCAATTGAACACACAACGCTTGGCTTACGCTCCTTCATTAAGCAGTTTGCCAAGCATTATTAACTTCTTACACTGCCGTAAGGGCAATTGAGAGGCATCGTGAAATTGAACATCACCAAGCAAGCTCCTAATGTTGATGAGTTTATGCTTCTTAGAAGTAAAGTTGGCTGGATAAATCCAGAATCAATAATTGCTCAAGAAAGCTTAGATAATTCAACCTTTCATGTTTGTGTTTATGCAGGATCACAACTTGTAGGCTTTGGCCGTATAGTGGGTGATGGCTCAATGTACTTTTATCTCCAAGATGTGGTTGTTGACCCTATCTATCAAGAGCAAGGAATAGGTAATTTGATAATGCAAGAAATAGAACAATTTCTGGAGAAAAATGCTCGTTCTGGCGCAACAATTGCCTTATTGGCGGCATGCGGAAAAGAAAAGTTTTATTCAAAATTTGGTTACAGTGACCGAACTGGAAATCCGCTCGGTTTAGGTATGTGTAAATTTGTTGAATAATTGCACAAACACCTCAAGACGGACTATCAACATTTAGCATTTCCAATTCCTATGAGTTGTAGTGGGCACGGTAGTTGTTTTTTTGTGTTGACAGTCCCTAAGACGGGCGTTACTTACTTGTTGCACATTAAATAGTGTGTAAAGTCTGCACTCGTCGGTTTTTGATATTTAATCGTAAATTTAATAACATAAATCATATATTTACTAGTTTTATCCTGCCTCTCAGTCACAGCCATTTAGTTATCCACTGCACAATTTTTTGTTGAATAATAGAAAAGCATAATAAATTCAATAAATTTTATGTAAGCAAAAGACAACATTATGCTCATAGATTCTACACATTCATACAAATCCTAGACATTTCTAGACAGAAGCCGCTTTTATTTGTTGCGAAAATAGCAGATTGTTGCGAAAATAGCAGACATCAATGAATCATCTTTTAGGTAATGTTTATGCAAATCACCCAACAACTAAAACAAATTCTAGCTCAAGTGCTCAATATCGATACATCGGATTTCACTGAAAATACACCTTTGTTAGGTGCAATCCCAGAATTTGATTCCATGGCTATCATGACTTTGTTAATGGAGTTAGAAAATCAATTCAGCTTTTCTATTAGCAATGCTGAATTAGAAGCAGAGCAATTCGAGTCTGTAGCGTCACTACAGCAATTTATTTCACAACAAGCTAACGACTGATGAATAATTATTCCAAGCGCAATAAAGTCAAAGGACTACTTATCAGCATGTTCTTGGCAGGCTTTAAAAAATTGAGCCGATCATCGAGACGAAAACTCTGCTTTAGCTTAGCTAGGACCGTGCTGAAACTAGCAAACAAAACCCGGCATCGTGGTATAGCTAATATTAGTGCTGCTATGCCTCATTTAACTGAGCAAGAAGTTGAGGCTCTGGCGTTCATTTCATATCAAAACATCGTTTTTGGTGTAGTGGAATGTTTTTATTTAGACCAAGTCGATTTTGAATACCAGATTAGTGCAGAAGCCGATGCTATTTTAAAGCAAGGTCAAGGGGCTAGTGTGGCTACCATGCATATGGGCTGTTATGAAGTTGTTCCCTTTGCTATGCAGGTTTTAACAAAGCGATCTAGCACGTTATCAAAGATCCCAGTGTTTATGCCCGATGGTAAAAAGATATATCGCGAGATGGGAATAGATTGTATTGATAAAAACGACTCAGACAGTTTGTTTCAGCTGCTAAAAGCTATCAATAATAAGCAGGTCGTCAGCCTGCATTCAGACCATTACGCAAAGGATACACAGCTAACATTTTTTGGACGTGAAACTGGTGCGCCATGCGGTGCAGCAATATTGTCAGCATACGGCAAGGTACCTTTGTTACTTAGCTTTGCTATTTTGCAACCAAATGGTGCTTACAAAGTATATGTAGAAGTGATTAGAGATACTCAAGTTGAGACTAATACAGACAGCATTCACAAAGTGACATGTGAGATATATCAAAGATTTGAACAGATCATTACAGAGTACCCGGAGCATTGGTACTGGTCTTATAAACGCTGGCGATAACAGGAGTAAATATGTCTAGTCACAATTTGAGCCAGCAACCCACATTAGCGCGTTTATTGACTTATTTCTCCGAACACAAGTTTTTGTTATGTTTGGCTTTCTTATCGACCATTATCTTTAGTGCTGTCGATGCAGGTATGGTGTATTTGATCAAGCCACTTATCGATAATGGTTTGGCTCAGGCCAATGGCCAGGTGCTGAAAATAGGGGCTTTATTTGTAGTGGTCATCTTCTTTATAAGAGGTATTGCTAGCTTTGTTTCGAATTATAGCTTGGCTTATATCAGTAGTAAGATCACTTATAAGATCAGGGAGCAAGCTTTTGAACATTTGCAATTTTTGCCAATGAGTTATTTGCAAGAGCACAGTTCGGGTCAGATCATAGCCAAGTTTACTTATGATGCAGAGCAAGTGGCAAAAGCCATGGCGGAAACTATGTTGGTGTGCTTGCGAGAATCACTGATAATCTTAGTGCTGATCGCTATTATGTTTTACACTAGTTGGCAACTGTCTTTGATTTTCTTTGTTATTGCTCCTGCTATTGCTTTTGTGATTACTCGCGTCTCTCGCCGTTTCAAAGATATTAGTAAAATATTGCAAGACGCTATGGGTGAAGTGACTCGACAATGCGAGCAAAGTGTAGCCAATCATAGAGAAGTCTTAGCCTTGTCCACCCAAGCACAAGAACTGCAAAGGTTCGATACGGTCAATAATCACAACCGTCAGCAAACGATGAAATTAGCGTCAGCTTCTGCCATGTGCAACCCGATTGTTCAGTTGATAGCTTCTTTGGCTATGGCTATAGTTTTTTACCTAGCCAGTGTTGAAGGCATAGTCGAGAGTTTGAGTGCAGGGAGCTTTACCGCCACATTGGTGGCTATGGGGTCTTTGTTGAGACCGCTTAAACAGCTCACGAATATTAATCAGAACCTACAAAGGGGATTGGCAGCGGCACAAAGCTTGTTTCAATTTTTAGATCTGCCTAAGGAATGCGATAGAGGCGAGCAAAACATAGAGTTTCAGCATGAATTACAGTTAAAAAATGTCAATTTTTGTTACCCTCAAAGTACACAAACTGTACTCAAAGAAGTGAGTTTTACTCTGAGAAAAGGCAAGAAACTGGCGATTGTCGGCGAATCAGGCAGTGGTAAAAGCAGTTTGCTGAACCTGTTATTGCGCTTTTATCGAGCTGAGCAGAGACCGGATTCCTTTATTACCCTTGATGGTACTGAGCTGCAACAAATTTCACTGCAAAATTTGCGTAAACAATTTTCTTTGGTATCACAACAGATAGTGCTATTTGATGACTCGATTGCAGCTAATATTCGCTATGGCTGTGAGACAAACGTTTCACCTGAACAAATTGAAGCCGCTGCCAAGGCCGCTCATGTGTGGGATTTTGCTCAACAGATGGCTATGGGTTTAAATAGTCCTGTAGGGGAAAATGGCAACTTGTTATCTGGTGGTCAAAAACAGCGAATAGCCATTGCCAGAGCTATTCTCAAAGATGCGCCAATTTTATTACTGGATGAGGCTACCTCAGCTCTAGATAGTAAATCAGAAGCACAAATACAGCGTGCATTAGAACAATTGCAAAAAAACAAAACTAGCATAGTTATCGCCCATAGGTTAAGCACTATACGTGATGCTGACCAGATCCTAGTGATGAGCCGAGGCGAAGTGGTTGAGCGGGGTCAGCACAGCCAGCTTATTGCGAACAAAGGTAATTATTATCAATTATATCTACAACAAATCCTGTCTAAAGAGGAAGCATAATGCGTACTTTGTTACATCAACTCATTAGCCATCAAGCGAGTATTTTGCCGGAGTTGCCAGCTCTAGGTTGTAAAGAAGTATGGCTGTCTTATGCTCAACTTCAGCAGCGAGTAGAGCAAGTGACTCAAGCTTTGTTGAGTTGTGGTTTACAAACTCAACAAAGGGTAGCCATTTATTTGCCTAAAGAGATAGAAGCCGTACTCGCCATGTTTGCTACGAGTTGTGCCAGAGGGATCTTTGTACCTATAAACCCAGTGTTAAAAGCAGCACAAGTGACCCATATTCTAAAGGACAGCGAAACCAGTATTCTGATTACTAACTTGTCTAGATGGCGTACTTTAGCAGAGCAGAAACCTACGTCGGTTGAGCTAGTTGTAGTACTTGATTTACCCGAACATGAACAAACTGACAGAGTGATAACTTGGCAGGCTTTTATGGCTTCAGGAAAAAATCAAGCGCTGCCGGTCGGGTTGGAAACGGACTTAGCCGCTATTTTGTATACCTCTGGTAGTACAGGGAAGCCAAAAGGAGTGGTTCTATCTCAACGCAATATGGTACTAGGAGCAGCGAGTGTTGCGCAGTATTTGGATAGCCGAACTACAGATAGAATGTTAGCTGCGTTACCACTGAGTTTTGATTATGGTTTTAGCCAGTTGTCTATTGCCTTCACAGTTGGTGCGAGTTGTTACATGATGGAGTTACTGTTTCCTCAAGATATTATTTTGGCGGTTGAGCGAGAGCGAATAAACTGTTTGGCCTTAGTCCCCCCTATGTGGATAAAACTTGCTAGAGTACAATGGCCTGAGAAGGTAGCCAAGCAGATTCGATATTTCACTAACTCGGGTGGCGCTATGCCTATACCGGTGCTACAACAACTTCAACAGCAATTGCCCGAAGCTGAACCTTACATGATGTACGGGTTGACTGAAGCATTTCGTTCTTGTTACTTGCCACCCAAAGATATTTCCAGCAAACCAGGCTCTTTCGGCAAGGCTATTCCCAACGTAGAATTGCGTGTAATTAATGAGTTTGGCGCAGAGTGTCGGGCTAATGAAGCTGGTGAACTCGTTCATTTTGGTCCTTTAGTAAGTCAAGGTTATTGGAATGACAAAGAAAAAACGTTAGAGCGATTTAAACCTGTACCTGCCACTTTGCCTATACTGAGGCAGCAAGTCGGTGTTTGGTCTGGTGATATTGTTACAAGGGATGAAGAAGGTTACTTTTATTTTGTCGGCCGCAACGACGAAATGATCAAAACCTCAGGTTATCGAGTTAGCCCAACAGAGTTGGAAGAAGTTATATACCAATCTGGTTTGACTCTAGAAGCTGTGGTACTTGGAGTTCCCCATCCTGAGTTAGGGCAAGGTATCGTATTATTGGTTGTGTTGGATCCGAGCAAAGCGACTTGTGTCTCTCTAATTCAAAACCTATGCCGATCACAGTTGCCTAATTACATGCAGCCTAAGTCTGTGATCGCCTTAGATACATTGCCGCGCAACGGCAATGGCAAGATAGATCGTAAAGCCTTATTGAGTCAATATCAACAACACTTTGCAATTAAGGAGGGAAGCTATGAGTGAATTTGACCGCTTGTCTAGACTAACTCAAACTAATAATCAATTGTTAATGGCGGGTAAGACTGTCGAACAAATCAAACAAATAGCACCTTGCTTCCCTTGTTATGTATACGAAAGGGAAGCAATTACCCGCCAGATAAATTATGTAAAACAGCATTTACCTCGTCAGGTTAAGTTACATTACGCGATAAAAGCGAACCCCATGCCAGCTCTGGTTTGTCATATAGCCCAATATGTAGATGGTCTCGATGTGGCATCTCATCGGGAAATGATGTTGGCTTTGTCTACCGGTATGTCCGCTGATAAGATAAGCTTTGCTGGGCCTGCAAAGTCGCAACAAGAGCTAGCCGCTGCCATTGCAGCAGGTGTTGTGCTTCACGTTGAATCGGTGACTGAGTTACAGCGAATTGCTCTATGTGCCGAAGTCATGGCGACTTGTGCTAAAGTGGCAATACGAGTTAATCCGGACTTTACCTTGAAAGGTGCGGGCATGAAAATGTCCGGCGGTGCGAAGCCTTTTGGTATAGATGCTGAACTATGTGCCCAAGTAATACGTCAATTTAATAATGATCTTATTGAAGTGATCGGGCTGCATATTTTTAGCGGTTCGCAAACGCTTAGTGAAGAACACCTCAGTTCAATGCAACGGCAAACCTTAGCTCTCGCGGTAAAAATATGCACTGAAGCCGAATTGATACCTAAGCAAATTAACATAGGTGGAGGATTCGGTATCCCTTATTTTTCCAGAGAAACCGCGCTAGACCTCCCTCTTATTTGTCAAGCTTTGCAGTGCCATTTAGCGACACTGCCAGAGTGTTTAGCGGAAGTTGAGATTCACTTGGAGTTGGGGCGTTACTTGGTCGCAGAAGCGGGGACTTACTTGTGTGAAGTGACAGATAAAAAAATATCTAGAGGGCAAACGTTTTTGATGACAAATGGTGGGATGCATCACCATTTAGCGAACTCTGGAAACTTTGGTCAAGTAGTGAGGAAAAACTATCCTGTGATCCTTGCCAATCGCGTTGAGTGCAGTGATGTTGAACAAGTGGAAATTTGCGGCCCTTTATGCACGCCCTTGGATATAGTAGCGGCAAAAGTAACTTTGCCGAAAGCTGAAATAGGCGATGTAATTGCAGTTCTACAATCCGGTGCCTATGGTGCTAGTGCAAGCCCATGCAACTTCTTGAGCCACCCTGAAGTGACGGAGCTTTTACTTTAATCCAGCAAAGGTGACAAAAATATAAAAAGAGCACTATTCATTAAGAGTATGGCTCTTTTTATTTGTGGCAAACTCCGAATAAACTTAATAAGGTAAATTCTCTATAACTGTAGCGAGTGAAAAGTGGTCATTGAGATTGGATAAATATCGTTGTTAATTTTCTCTTTACGGCATATCCATGAATATAAGAGGAGCGCATATTATTCTTTTTAACTTTACTTTAAAGTTTTAAAAACTTTTTGATAGTAATACGTTAGGTAATTTGTTAAAAACTATAAAAGGTAGATAATTGAGCGTTGCACCGGAAGAAATATGCGCAATGAGCGCACTATTAAATGTTATATGCTTCAATAAGTCTGAGCATTACTCAAGCAAGGAGAGAGTATTTTGACATTAGATGGATATAGAAAAGAATTTGAACAATCTTCAAACAGATCTATTTCAATGCCGGTTGCTGGACTCTGTAACTAAATCTGTGTAACTGCCTATTATTAATCCTTAAAAAGGGTTTAGGATAGGCAATGATGAATAAGAAAGAACTGGAAGCGTTTGCTAAGCAAGCTGCTAAATCAATTAAGTCAGAAGCAGATTTAACTGACTTTCGTAAAATGTTAACCAAGGTGACGGTTGAAGCAGCACTCAATGCTGAATTAGACGAACACCTTGGTTATGCTCGTCATGAGCAGTCTGAGCAACAAAATTCCCGAAATGGTTATTCAGCTAAAACCATTCGAACCGAAGATGGTAAAGTTGAATTAGATACACCTCGTGACCGAGATGCTAGCTTTGAGCCGCAACTGGTTAAAAAGAACCAAACTCGCTTTACGTCAATGGACGACAAGATTTTGTATCTATATTCCAAAGGCATGACGACCCGTGAAATCGTTTCTACGTTCAAAGAAATGTATGACGCTGATGTATCACCAACACTGATTTCTCGTGTCACAGATGCCGTTATCGCTCACGTCGTAGAATGGCAAGCTAGGCCACTTGATGCTGTTTACCCAATCGTCTATCTCGACTGTTTAGTTGTTAAGGTTCGCCAAGATAAGCAAGTCATCAATAAGGCCATTTACTTAGCCTTAGGCGTTAATATAGAAGGCCACAAAGAACTGCTTGGCATGTGGATATCAGAGAACGAAGGCGCTAAGTTCTGGCTAAACGTGCTAACAGAACTTCAAAACCGTGGCGTTAAAGATATCCTTATCGCCTGTGTTGACGGCCTTAAAGGCTTCCCTGATGCAATTAATACCGTTTATCCTGATACGCAAATTCAGCTCTGTATCGTACATATGGTGCGTAATTCATTGAAGTTCGTGCCGTGGAAAGACTACAAGGCCATCACGGCTGATTTAAAGCGCATATACCAATCGGTAACTTAAGACGAAGCCTTAATGGCTTTAGAACAGTTCGAGCAACGCTGGGATAGCAAGTACCCTAATATATCTCGCTCATGGCGCAATAATTGGCAAAACGTCAGCACCTTATTTAATTACCCCGAAGATATTAGAAAAGCTATTTACACTACCAATGCCATTGAATCGCTGAACTCAGTTATCCGTAAAGCCATCAAAAAGCGTAAGCTGTTCCCGCATGATGACTCGGCTAAAAAGGTCGTTTACTTGGCTATTGAGCAGGCATCAAAAAAATGGACGATGCCGATAAGAAATTGGAAATCGGCCTTAAATCGATTTATGATTGAATTCGAAGACCGATTAAAAGATGTTATTTAAAACTGGCAGTTACACAAAATGTGTTACAGGGTCGGTTGCTGGAGCCATTATTTGGGGTTTAGTTTAGTTGACTCTATTCCGTTTAAAGTGCTTGTTAGCTTACCTTTACTCCCATATCAATAAATACTCTTTTATGATCATCACTCAAACCGCAATACTCATCTATTTCTTCAATACCAAGTTGAAATAGTCTCTCGATATCTTTTGCATAAGTGAAATCAAGAAATTCTAGCTTCTTTAAATTTACCATTATTTCTACACCTGAAAATGACTTGATTGCAAACTCATTTCCTTCTCCATCCAAATTAGGCATAATTAGGTGATGAGTTTTACAACACTCCCCAGAGAGAAGAGTAATTTTTTCAAATTGTTTCTCAGTTATATTAATTGCAAGTAACTGCTTTTCTATCTCAGGAATACAATCAAACCATTCATACTTTGGATTCTCTCCGAATACCAACTTATCCAAGTTTTGTTCATCAATAGCATCTATTTGTTTTTTTATTTCATTATCATCATAGTACAAACTACCTAGAGCTAATAATTTCAAATTGTTATCCATGTAAAACAACCTCCTTGTAAGCTAACGCCGCGTTAAGTGGTGAACAACGCGACCACCAAATCTAAACCAATGTACCGTAGACACTAAAGCTGATTCAAACCAAAAATGCCAAGCGTTGTGACCCCATCTTAACCGCTTTGTTAAGCAGCTTTTCTCTGGTCTCGGATATAGACATCAACGATACCAGAACCAGGATCCCTACGATCTACCTCAAATAACTCTGTGGCTTCAATTAACTGAGTTAGTGTATTGAAACCATAGTTTTTTGGACTAAAGTCTGGATACTGTCGCTTGATTAAGCTTCCACAAGTAGCTAGCAGTGACCAACCATTTTCATCTTGATATTCACTTGCCGCTCCGCGGAGAGTATTTACAAGTTTGGTATCACCTCTTAACTTGTTACGTAATTCCCTAGACTCGGGCTTTTTGAGTATCACTGTACTTTGCATTGAGGTTTCTTCTTTAATCGCATAACGATCTTTCAATACTTCGGTATAAATAAAGTCATCACATGCATTTCTAAATGCAATTGGCGTTTTCTTTTCACCAACACCAAATACATAAATCTCAGATTCCTTTAACCTAGATGCAAGTTTAGTGAAATCACTGTCACTACTAATTAAGGCAAAGGCATCATACTTATCAGAATAAAGTAAATCCATCGCATCAATAATCATTGCAGCATCAGATGAGTTTTTGCCTTGTGTATAGGAAAATTGTTGAATTGGATTTATAGCAAGTTCGTTTAGTGGTTGCTTCCAGTTTTTCAAACAGCCGGAGCTCCAGTCCGCATAAGCTTTTTTAACTAATATATGTCCATGCTTAGAAAGCTCTTTTAGTACATAATCTAAAACGGCATATTGCGCGTTTTCAGCATCAATGAGAACCGCTATCTTCTTTTCTGAATTTATATCTATCAACTAAATTATCTCCATATTCTGCCTGATGCCTAACATTTTAGTATTTATGCAACACGCAGTTTGTGTTGCATAATCGCTTGTTGGACTGAGTCACTATCTGTTCGGTGTGTCAGAGTTGGTGTTGTTTATGCTATAGGAGTTTGCTTTTTGGAGACTATCACTTTTCTAGCTAATTTAATCAGCTTAGCTAGTGTAATTTAAGCTTTCCCTGCATTGCTCAGCGCTTATTATGTATTCATTAAATCTAAATTTTTCTAAATACGCAATTATATTTTCACGCACACAGAGGCTGCTACCTAACTACTCAGTCGTTCTATTTTGGGTAACTTCCGTAGTTCGTTCAAATTCGACTCTAGAGCATCTGCTCTGAATTGTCTTGGGACAGAAATGAGTTAATCTGGAAAGGATGCTTATGGAACAATGCCGACTTTCACTTCTAAATGAAAAATACTCAAAAAAGCGATAGAAAACTTATTGCATACACACGTCAAAGCTATAAAGCCAATAAGAATAAAAAAAGAGTAAAGCGTTCACTTTACTCTTTCAAATACTTCAATATCTTGTTAACTCGCAACTCGCAACTCGCAACTCGCAACTCGCAACTCGCAACTCGCAACTCGCAACTTACTTCAATCTAATCGACGTTGCTTCAATCTCGATCAAACCTTGCTTAAACAAACCGCCAATGGCTTTTTTGTAGTTTGCTTTACTGGTAGAGAAAGTCTTTTTAATTGCCTCTGGGTCTGACTTATCACCTAGGTGAAGTACGCCGCCTTCGGTTTTTAATTTAGCTAAGATTTTTTCGCCTAAGTCGTTCACTTTGCCCATGCCTGGCTTTTCAAGTAGTACATCAATTTTACCGTCTTCACGTACTTTTTGAATAAAGCCTTTTAAGCGTTGGCCAACAAATAGCTTTTTAAATACGGTGTTGTAGTAAACCACACCAATATGGGCTTCGTTTACGAGTACTTTGTAACCTAGGTCTGTTTTACCGGCAACGATTAGATCAACTTCTTCCATTACAGAGTAAGTTGGTTCATCTTTCGATAAAAACTTATTAAAGTTGCTCGATGCACAAATACGTTGGCTGGCATTATCGAGATATAAACGTACAAGATACGAAAAGCCGTCTTTCATTTTTGGCTTTTGTTCGTTGTATGGCGCAAGTACGTCTTTTTCGAGACCCCAATCCAAAAACGCACCGGTGCTGTTGATTGCTTTAACACGTAGTAGGGCAAATTCGCCCACTTCAGCTAAAGGTTTTTTTGTTGTGCCGGTTGGGTGACCTGCGTGATCTAAGTAAATGAATACTTGCACGCTGTCGCCAGCTTCTAGTTCGTAATCAATTTCTTTGCTTGGTAAGAATACTTCGCCTAAATCACGGCCATCTAAATAAGCACCTTCGTTAGACATTTCGTTAACGAAAAGGGTTTGTGTGGTTCCTAAAATACTCATTGTTATTCCTGTTCTGGCTTTTTCTTACGGCGCATTGGAGCAAAACCATCTATATCAATTGGTGCTTGAATAGGGGCTTTTGGCTTTTTAGGGGCTGCTTTGCGTTTTGGTTTTGCAGGTTTAGCAGCCACTTTTGTCTCTGCTTTTTTCCAAACTGTGTTTGGTTTTTTCTCACGCAAACCTTTAAATTTACCAACAAGGCCGTCAACGGTGAAAAAGCTTAATTCATCATTTAAAAATGCTTTAATTGCTTTGTAGCTTGGCCAATCTTTCGGGCCCACTAACGAAATAGCAGTTCCTTTAAAGCCCGCGCGACCAGTACGACCAATACGGTGCACATATTCTTCAGCATGTTTTGGTAGGTCAAAGTTAATTACGTGGGTCACGCTCAATAAATCAAGACCACGTGATGCAACATCGGTGGTGATCAAAATCTTAAAGTTTTCACGACTAAAGGCGTCCATGATTTCAAGGCGCTTGGCCTGAGTTAAGTCACCCGCAAGCGCTTGCGCTTTGTAGCCTTTATCGTTTAACAGCTGGCTTAAACGCTGAGTGTCGGCACGTGTTGCGGTGAAAATAATGCATTGGCCAACATTGTCTTGTTTTACAAAGTGCTCAAGTAGGGCTTCTTTGTGATCTAGATGATCAGCTAAATAAAGCTGCTGAGTAATGTCACTATGTTGCTCGTTCGAAGCACTTAACAGAATTTGTTTTGGTGAACGCAATAAGTTACGTGACAGAGCATCAACTTGTGCATGGTCAAGGGTTGCTGAAAACAATAATGTTTGGCGTAAACGGTGATCAGCAAGTTCGTTAATCATTTTAACTTGTTCGGTAAAGCCTAAATCTAAAATACGGTCAGCTTCATCAAAAATTAAAAGCTCTAAGCCTGAAAGCTGTAATGAGCGTTGACTTATATGGTCAGCTAAGCGACCCGGAGTACCCACCACAAAATGTGGGTCTTTACGAAGCGCTTTAATTTGGTCATTAAAGTTTTCGCCACCCAGTACTTTTACAGCACTGATATTTGTACCAGCAATTAATAACCTTAATTGGCTATACACTTGGGTTGCTAATTCGCGGGTAGGCGCAACGATTAAAACGCGAGGGTCGCGTTTACTGAGTGCTTTTTGTTTCATCACACGCTGTACAGCAGGTAATAAAAACGCCAGCGTCTTGCCCGATCCTGTTTTTGACTGTGCAAAAATATCATGGCCTGCGATAGCTGTTGGTACCGCGTGAGCTTGAATGTCAGTGGGCTGGGTGATGCCTTGATGCGCAAGTTGTTTTTCGAGGCGTGTATCAATCCCAAGTTCAGTAAAGTGCAATGCGTAATCTCCGATGAGCAAAATTTGTAAATCCTGTTCATTATAACGCACTTGACTCACTTGGAGACAGTAAAAACACAGCTATTTCGCATCAGTTTTTGCAATTATCGCTAATTCGCGTAAAATACGCGCCCTCAATGCGCCGGATTTGCGATTCGGTTAACGCCCCATATGGGCATTTAAAGCAAAAGGTAAAACCATGACTGCTGTTCATAAAGACAATGTAACTAGCGAGCACTTCGTTGTTTGCGCACTTTACAAATTTGTAGCCCTTCCTGATTTTGAAGCTATTCGCCAACCACTACTAAAAGTAATGGAAGACAATGAAGTACGCGGTACTTTGTTACTTGCGGCTGAAGGTATCAACGGTACTGTTTCTGCTAAACGTGAAGGTATCGATAACCTACTTGCATGGTTAGATTCACAACCAAACCTAGACAACATCGTGACTAAAGAGTCATACGATGATGAATGCCCGTTCTACCGTACTAAGGTAAAACTGAAAAAAGAAATCGTAACTATGGGTGTTGAAGGTATCGATCCACGTGAAGTAGTGGGTACATACGTAAAGCCAGCTGAATGGAATGCATTAATTTCAGACCCTGAAGTGATTCTTATCGATACGCGTAACGATTACGAAATCGAGATCGGTACTTTCCAAAATGCGGTTGATCCAAACACTAAAACATTCCGTGAATTCCCTGCGTGGGCGAAAGAAAACCTAGACCCAGAAAAGCACAAGAAAGTTGCTATGTTCTGTACCGGTGGTATTCGCTGTGAAAAATCAACTGCGTACATGAAAGAGCAAGGCTTTGACGAAGTATTCCACCTTGAAGGCGGTATTCTTAAGTATTTAGAAGAAGTACCAAAAGAAGAAACCATGTGGGAAGGTGAGTGTTTTGTATTCGATAACCGTGTTGCGGTAAATCACGACTTACAAAAGGGTTCTTACGACCAATGTCACGCGTGTCGTATGCCTATTACTGAAGAAGAAAAGCAAAAGCCTGAATACATGGAAGGTGTATCGTGTCATCACTGTCACGACAGCCTAACAGAAGAGCAACGTGCACGTTTTGCTGAGCGTCAAAAGCAAATCGAATTAGCACAAGCACGTGGCGAAGGCCACATCGGTAACGAAGCGCAAGAAGTTCTTCGTAAGCGTAAAGAAGCTAAAAAAGCGCAAAAAGAAGCACAGCGCCAACAGTAATTCTTAGCTTTATGAATTGATAGAAACCTCAGCATTGTCTGGGGTTTTTTTATGCCTGTCCGTTTTTGCTACATACAGTTTTTTACACATCTTAAACAGTCTCTAACTGATGTTAGGAATACTATCTAACTTAAGCTTTTATACTGATGGGATGAGAATAGAATGAATAAATTACTGCTAGGTTTACTATTTTTAGGTGGCTGCGCGACACAAGGGGTAGATAGAGCCGACCAAAATGTGATGATTAAACGCTTTTATGCAAAAGTGACATCGGTTCAGCCGGTTAAGTTATCATCCAACGTTAAAACGGGTATAGCAGCAGGCTCTACAATTGGTTTTGTTGATCAGTTAGATGGCAACCACGAAGAGATGATTGCAGGGGCAGTTGCAGGGGCACTTGTTGGCGGCCTAGTAACAGCTATATCTGAAGGAAGTAATGATGCTTTTGAGTATTCATTAAGGTCAGCACAAGAAGGCAGTTTTACACTAATTCAAAAGGAACAAATAACTGATCAATCTGATTGTGTGGAGGTAACCATTGCAAGCGAAACACACATAAAAGAGGTCGATTCAACATATTGTCGTTTCTAAATAGTAAACATAGGCGGTGTATTCGTTTATTTCACCTTGGCTAATTGTTTGTTAAACGAAGTCAGCTTTTTATTGATCACAAAGCTGTTACACTTCGTAACAATTAAAACGATTCTTATTTAGGTGAAATTTTGACAATTGGCAAATTACATACATGGACTTTAATTGCCTGTATTAGTTGTGTTTCCGTCGCTGAGGCGGCTAATGTAGTTGTAGAATCAGTGTCTGTTGAAAAGTCTAAACAACAGATAAAAGCCGTGGGTAATGCTGAAGCGATTCACTCAGTTATTCTTTACCCAGCCGTTGGAGACAGAGTCACTGCTGTTTACTTTAAACCAGGCGATAACGTTGCCAAAGGTGACTTACTATTAGAGCTTGATTCCCGTAGACAAAAAGCAGCGTTGATCGAAGCTGAAATTACTTTAAAAGATGCTGAGCGTACCATGAAAAGGCTTGAAGAAAGCCACGCCCGTGGTGCGGTACCGCAAAGTGATTTAGATGATGCGAAAACGCTTTATGAGCTAGCAAAAGTCCAGTTAATGCAAGCCAAAACAGAGCGTGAAGACCGCGAAGTTCGCGCTCCTTTTAGTGGTGTTATGGGTTTAACTGACGTCGAAGTAGGCGACAGGATCACAACCCAAACAGCCATTGCCACTATCGATGATATTTCTGAGCTTTATATCAATTTTAATGCCCCAGAGGCCGCTATCTCAGTGCTTAAGCAAAAATCTTCGGTCGAAGTGGTGCCTTGGTTAGGCGATAAAGCTTACACGGCTAAGGTGGCAGAGCTTGATTCGCGTATTAATGCGCAAACCCGCACTCTTAGAACTAAAGCCAAACTTGATAATAATGCCCAGCAATTTATGCCGGGTATGAGCTTTCGTGTGCACATAAATATTCTAGGTGAAGAGCTTGCCGTAGTACCCGAAGCTGCCATGATGTGGGGCGCAGCAGGCCCTTACGTATGGAAGAGCGTCGATAAAAAAGCAACTCGCGTTGATGTTAAAATTGAGCAGCGTTTAGCTGGGCGTTTGTTAGTCTCTGGTGGCTTAAATGAAGGCGATTTATTGGTGACAGAAGGAGTTCAGCGCCTAAGACCTAATCAAGAGCTTAATTTCATCAATGAAGTGCAGCTAGCCAAGGAGTAATGATGAAACAGCAACCTATGATGGAAGACTTACCATCAATGGCGATACGTCGCCCTGTTTTAATTGTGGTACTTAACTTACTCATTATTATCGCCGGTATTGCTGCAATAGCAGGGGTTGAAGTACGAGAGCTTCCTGATGTCGATAGACCACGCATTACTGTATCAGCGTCTTTTCCGGGTGGCTCACCAGAAACTGTAGATACCGAAGTAACCAGTAAGCTTGAAGGGGCGGTTGCTAGGGTCAGTGGTGTAAAGTCGATTCGTGCGCAAAGTGAAGAAAACAATGCTCGTATCGTGGTTGAGTTTCGCCCCGGTGTTAATCTAGATGATGCTGCAAACGAAACACGTGAATCGGTGGCCCGTGTACAGCGGGAACTACCCGAAGAAGTAGAGCGGGTATCAATTATCAAGGCCGATAACGATGCCGAAGCGGTAGTATCGTTAACAGTATCAAGTGATAGCTTATCCCTTGAGGCACTGACAGAGCGTGTTGATGTTGACTTAGCCCCGCAGTTTTTGACCATTCCAGGGGTTGCCGATGTACGCTTAAATGGCGACCGTGAACGGGTGCTTAGAGTGCGTATCGACCCACTTAAGCTAAGCAGCTTTAACCTTACCGTACCAGATATTGCCGATGTACTTCGTCAGGCTCCCTTTGATGTGCCTGCAGGTAGTTTAAAATCAAGCGATCAACAGGTGATTGTTCGTGCTGATGCAACATCAATTTCTGCTGAACAAGTAGCCGATATCATTGTACGAGACGATACCCGTATTGGCGATGTTGCTGCTGTTTACTTTGGCCCAGCTGATCCTCGTTCATTCGTAAGGCTTAATGGCACACCCGTGATTGGCATGGAAATAATTCGTCAGGCGCAATCTAATACCATTGAAATTTCTGATGAAGTGCTCACTTTAATCGAACGAATGCGAGTGCGTTTTCCTGAAATGGAATTTACTTTAACCTCTGATGATGCGCAGTTTATCAGAAGCTCAGTTGATGAAGTTATTAACTCACTGTTACTAACCGTGCTGTTAGTGGTGATCACACTGTGGGTGTTTATTGGCTCATGGCGCGCAACGCTTGTTCCTGCATTTGCGATACCTGTTGCATTAATTGGCTCTTTAGCACTTATTTGGGCGCTTGGTTTTTCAATTAATATTCTTACCTTACTTGCGTTAGTGTTAGCTACCGGCCTAATTGTAGATGATGCCATTGTGGTAAGTGAAAACATACAACGTCAGCGGGGCTTAGGTCTTGGTCGTCGTGCAGCTGCAGTGGTTGGTACTCGCGAGGTATTCTTTGCTGTTGTGGCAACTACCGCCGTATTGGCTGCGGTGTTTGTGCCTATTGCTTTTTTACCATCAACAGCAGGGCGACTATTTAGAGAGTTTGGTGGTGTACTTGCGGGTGCTGTGATCATCTCAAGTTTTGTAGCTTTGTCTTTGGTACCTGCACTGACATCAAAACTTAAATTAAAGCAGGGTGGTTTTCATCCATTTGCGAAAGTTGGCCATGTTTTAGCCGCTGTTTATAAGCGTACAATACATGGTGTACTTGAGCATGCATGGCTCACCTTCTTTGCGTGTTTGTTGGTCGCTGCAGGCTCTGGTGCACTGTATTTCAATTTAGATAACGAGCTATTACCGACTGAAGATCGCGGTAAAATTCGTATTTTTGCCCGTGGTCCTGATGGTGTTGGTCTGAACTTTATGGACAGGCAAGCGGTGCAAATGGAAGATATCTTACTGCCTTATGTTGAAAGTGGTGATATTGAGTCTATTTACACAGTGGTTGGGCAATGGGATCCAAATATTGTATTTATTACCGTGCCTCTAAAGCATTGGGACGAACGTCATTTTAGTCAGCAAGAAATTATCAATAAAATACGTGAACCTTTAGGTAATATTCCTGGTGCGGCAGGTTACCCTGGTGGTTCAAATAGTTTGAACTTGCGTGGTCAAGGCGGTGGTATTGAGCTTGCTTTATTGGGGCAAGACTACCTCGAGATATTTAAAGCCGCGCAAGATTTCTCTGCTGAAATTGAAAAAGCAGTACCAGAAGTGGCGCCTGTGCGTATTTCATATCAGCCGTCACAGCCACAATTACGGGTAAATATTGATAGACGTCGTGCTGAAGAGCTTGGCGTATCGCTTAGTGATATATCAGTGACACTACGTGCTGCAATTAATGGTGATGATATTGCCGATTTAAACATTGGTGATCAATCAATCCCGATTATGCTGCAAGCACAAAATCAAACTATCACTAACCCAAGTGACTTAGCTAACTTGTATGTTGGTGGCCGTAATGGTCAATTAGTACCACTGAGCAGTGTGGCAACGATTACAGAAGAAGGTGTTGCAGCTGAGCTTGAGCGCCATGCACAACGCCGAGCTATTGAACTGAGTATGGAAATGCCAGAAGGCGTAACTATTGCTGAGCTGGTTACAAAAATCCGTGATATTTCAGAGCAATCTCTGCCTGCTGGCATCAGTTTAGCGTTTAAAGGTGAGGCATTAACCTTTGAAGAAACTGCCAATGAAGTATTAGTGACCTATGTTCTGGCTTTTTTAATTGTACTACTGGTTTTGGCAGCGCAATTTGAAAGTGTAAATAGTGCAATTGTGGTGATGATCACTGTACCGTTTGGTATTACATCTGCGATTTTGGCACTGTATCTAACAGGTACATCATTAAACATTTACTCGCAAATTGGTTTAGTAATGCTGATTGGTTTGATTGCTAAAAATGCGATATTGCTGGTGGAATTTGCTGACCAATTACGCGACCAAGGACGCTCGGTTAGAGTTGCGGTAGAAGAGGCTGCACTAGTTCGTCTTCGCCCTATTGCGATGACGCTAGTTTCAACTTTATTGGGTGCATTACCACTTATTTTATCTACCGGCGCGGGGGCAGAGGCTCGTAACGCGATTGGTTGGGTGGTATTTGGCGGTTTAGCACTTGCGGTGTTATTTACTCTATATTTAACGCCTGTTATTTACCTTGGTTTAGCTCGCTTTACTAAACCAAGGGGAGATGAGTCGAAACTTCTGGCTGAAGAGTTAGAAAAGGCTTAATCCTACTTAATTGGCTATTTTTTCTTTGAAAAAATAGCCAATTACCCTCACAATTAAATCAAATGGTTTAATCTAGGTACGCGTATGCAAGCCGAACATGTCGATATTGCCCAATTTCTTGCTGATCATGCCCCTTTTGATGATCTTCCTGAAGAGGCGGTAAATAAACTCGCTGCACAAATCGAAATCGCTTATTTTCGCGCAGGCACTGAAATATTAAATTATGGCGAAGATATCGCTGATTTATATGTCATACGCAGTGGTGCTGTTGAAATGTATCGCCGTGATGGTGATTTATACAACCGTTTAACTATCGGTGGTATTTTTGGTTCAATGGGCCTTCTTATGAACCGTAAAGTGCGGTTTCCGGCCAAGGCGCTTGAGGATACCTTAGTTTATTGCATCAATGTTAAGTTGTTTAACGAGTTTTGTGATGAGTACGAAGCGTTCGCAGATTTCTTTGAAGCCGATGGTAATGTGCGCCTGCACCAGGCAATTGTTGAACAAGCAGACAGCAACGATTTAACAACTGCTAAGGTTAAGTCGCTTCTTCATCGAGATGTTGTTACTGTGGCAAAAGATGCTTCTGTTCAAATGGTTGCGCAACTAATGACGCAAGAGTCGGTATCGTCTGTACTGGTCACTGATGCGGATAAACCTATTAGTGATGATCCTGATGATGACGACGGCCAAGTTGTTGGTATTATTACCGACCGTGACTTACGTACCAGTGTTATAGCTGAAGGTTTAAGTTACGAAGCGCCAGCAGCGCAAATTATGCAAAAAGACCTATTACTGCTTGATAGCAATGCCTATGTGTTTGAAGCCGTGCTGGCAATGCTCAGAGATAATATTCACCACCTACCTGTTGTTGTTAAGAAAAAACCCATTGGCGTAATTTCTTTATCGGATATTTTACGTTACGAATCGCAAAGTAGCTTATTGTTAGTGCGCGGTATTTTAGCTCAACAATCGATTGAAGATTTAGCTCACTATGCAAGGCAATTACCTAATGTATTTGTTCGTATGGTTAACGAAGACGCTAACTCTCACATGATTGGTACTGCAATGGCTGTTATAGGCCGAACCTTCAAACAACGTTTACTTGATTTAGCTGAAGAAAAGTTTGGCCCGCCGCCAGTTCCTTATTGCTTTATCGCTTTAGGCTCTATGGCTCGTGATGAGCAATTAATTGTGACCGACCAAGATAACGCCATTATCCTTGATAATAGTTTTAACGAGGAATTACATGACGAGTATTTCCAAAATTTGGCTGACTTTGTCTGTGATGGTTTAGCTGAGTGCGGCTATAAATACTGTGAAGGTGAAATTATGGCGTCATTTAAAAAGTGGCGTTTAACACGTGAGCAGTGGAAAGAGCAATTTGCAGGTTGGATGGCCGAACCTAAACCACAGGCTTTATTACACAGCTCGATCTTTTTTGATTTAGACGGTGTATACGGTAGAAATAAATGGGCCGAGGAGCTCAAGCGTTTTATCGCAACACAAGGGCGCAAGAATAAACGCTTCTTAGCTAACCTCGCCGCTAACGCACGTAACAGAACACCGCCTTTAGGTTTCTTTAAAGACTTTGTGTTAGAGCATAATGGTCAACACAAGCGCTCTATGAACTTAAAACGCCGCGGTACAGCGCCTTTATCTGACGTAATACGCGTGCACGCATTAGCGATAGGTAGCCGTAAACAAAATTCTTTCGAGCGTTTAGAGGATATTATCGAAGCTAAATTACTCCCTGAAGGCAAAGCACAAGATTTACGAGATGCCCTAGAGTACATTGCTATGATCAGGATAAGACACCAAGCATGGCAAATAGAAAAGCTTGATGAAACGCCAGATAACGACTTAGAGCCTCATTTACTTTCTCCTTTTGAGCAGCGTAATCTCAAAGAAGCGTTTGCCATTTTAGATAAAGCGCAGAATTTCCTTAAATTCAGATATTCAGCCAACACAGGGATGAAGTAATGGCAAAACGAGGCGCAAAACTTGATTGGCCAACTCGATATCAGCAGTTATTAGCACAGAGCAAACAGCCGCTAATTCAAGCGTTTTATGAATCAGCTCTTTGTGATTTAAACATGCCAATTAGCGATGTTCCCTTCGTTGCGCTTGATTTTGAGACAACCGGTCTAAACTATCAAAGTGACGATATAGTCAGTGTTGGTTTAATCCCATTCAATACTAAGCGTATTTTTTGTAAAGATAGTCAACATTGGATTGTTCAACCAAGGCGTAAGCTTGCTGAAGAGTCGATTGTTATTCATGGTATAACTCACTCAGAAGTGAGTGATGCACCAGACTTTTCAACAATTATGGAGCCATTGTTAGCAGCATTAAAAGGCAAAATTATTGTGGTGCATTTTGCACCCATTGAAAGGCATTTTTTATATCAAGCGTTGCAAGCACGCTTAGGCGAAGGGCTTGAATTTGCCGTTATAGACACGTTAGATCTGGAAACTCGTGCTCTTAGAGCAAAGCAAGGGTTACTAGGGCGTTTATTTAACTCTAAGCTTGATTCTGTGCGCTTAGCAGACTCTCGTATTCGTTATTCGTTACCTGCGTACCAAAACCACAATGCACTGAATGATGCCACAGCCACCGCTGAGCTGCTACAAGCGCAAATAGCTTACCACTACCGCCAAGATACACCGCTAAGCGAATTACTCATATAGCGTGCTTAACAGCACAGATTTTATGACGAGTAATTTAAATTAAATGAGCAAAGCTTATAAATAAAAAACGCCGCAAATGCGGCGTTTTTATTATTTAACGGCAAGTTTAGTTTCTTGGTTCTGTTCGTAAGCCAAGGATTAAACTCACACACATTAATAGCAATACAAAGGTAAACGGTAAGCCCGTAGATACGGCGCCGGCTTGTAATGCTTCGATAGCTTGTGTGCCACCAATCCAAACAAGTGCAGCTGCAATAGCGCCCTCGATTGTAGCCCAGAAAATACGTTGTGGTACTGGTGCATCAACTTTACCACCGGCAGTGATAGAGTCGATTACTAATGACCCTGAGTCTGATGAAGTAATAAAGAATACGAGTACTAGCACAATTGCAATGAATGAAAGCACTTGAGACATTGGTAGGGCTTCAAACATTTGGAACATAGCAAGTGGTACATCAGTTAAGCCTTTTTCACCTAGTACACCTACTTTATTAATAACTTGCTCAATAGCGATACCACCATAAATTGACATCCAGAAGATAGTCACAACAGTAGGAACTAGTAATACAGCAATTAAGAACTCACGGATTGTGCGGCCTTCAGATACGCGCGCAATGAACATCCCTACAAACGGTGACCATGAAATCCACCAAGCCCAGTAGAATACAGTCCAGCCATGCATCCATGTTTCATCTTCACGGCCATGTGGGTTACTTAGTGGAATAATGTTTTCAACATAACCCATTACTGTATTAGGTAGGTTGCCAAAGGCTGCAGAAAAACCAACAAGTGCAACAAATACAAGTAATACAAAAGCAATAAGCATGTTTACGTTACTAAGTAGTTTTACACCGCCGTCGATACCGCGAACAACAGAAATAACAGCAAGTAATGTTACACCTACAATAACGCCAATTTGTAAGCCAATTCCGCTATCAGTACCAAATACATGGTTAATACCTGCAGCAGCTTGTTGTGCACCTAAACCAAGAGAAGTGGCAAGGCCGAATAGGGTGGCAAGTACAGCGAGAATATCAATAAGGTGGCCTGGCCAGCCCCATGCTTTGTCACCTAAAATTGGGTAAAAAATCGAACGAATTGATAACGGCAGGCCTTTGTTATAGCAAAAGAATGCGAGTGAAAGCGAAACAACGGCGTAAATTGCCCAAGGGTGTAAACCCCAATGGAACATAGTTGCACCCATTGCCATTTTGGCAGCTTCCGGCGTGTTTGCTTCAACACCGAGAGGTGTTTCGTACCAGCCTGTAAAGTAAGCTACAGGTTCTGCTACGCCCCAGAACATTAAGCCTATACCCATACCTGCAGCAAATAACATTGCTAACCAAGAAATACGAGAGTGAGTTGGACGCGCTTCTTTACCACCAAGGCGGATATTACCGTATGGTGAAACAATTAACGCTAAGCAAAACAATACGAATAAGTTTGCTGACCACATAAAAAAGCCATCAAAGTTATTAATAATGTCGTTCTTAATACCATTTAGGGTTGTTTTTGCTGTTTCAGCATCTGAAATTAGTGTTGCCACTAAGAATAGGGCAATTAAACCAGCACTAATGCCAAATACAGGGTTATGCACATCAAAACCCCATTTTTGTACATTGTCCTGACCGACGGTGTAGTCGGTATTGTCGATACTGTACTTATCATGATGTTCGCTCATGAATACCTCTTGTTGTAGTTATATCTAGCAGAAAGCTAAACGGCCGGATGGCACAAGCTCGGCTAACACTCTTTTTACGTATGAAACTTAAAATTAGTTTGTAGACGAACTAAATTTGTACCAAAGTCTAGTCTTTAGTGTAGGAGTTCGAAAAAAAATGTAAATGCTTTTGTCCCTAAACAGCCGAATAAATGCAGTTTTTTACGTTTTTTGTTGGAATTGTGAACAAATTGGGTCGGGAAAGGAATAATTTGATGACAGTATTATTTCAAAGCAAATTATTTCAATTGAGAGGAAGGTGCTGCAAACACAGGGCTTGCAGCACAAAGTTACTACTTTTTGTAAGCGTCGTTATGAACGCCAGCAGCACGACCTGAAGGGTCAGCATTGTTTTGGAATGATGCATCCCAAGCAAGCGCTTCAGGAGTAGAGCAAGCAACTGATTTGCCATGCGGAACACATTTCGCGGCGGCATCACCAGGGAAGTGCTCTTCAAAAATACTACGATAGAAATACGCTTCCTTAGAATCAGGTGTATTGATCGGGTATTTGTATTTTGCATTAGCAAGGTCTTGATCGCTAACTTGATCGTTTACATACTCTTTTAAAGTATCAATCCAGTTATAGCCTACACCATCAGAGAACTGTTCTTTTTGACGCCAAAGCACTTCGTCTGGCAGGTAACCGTCGAACGCTTCACGAATAATGTGTTTTTCGATTTTACCGTCTTTACACATTTTCGCTTCTGGGTTGATACGCATTGCTACGTCTACAAATTCTTTATCTAAGAATGGCACACGCGCTTCAACGCCCCATGCTGCCATTGATTTATTAGCACGCAAGCAATCGAACATATGTAGTTTAGAGACTTTACGGTTAAGCTCTTCGTGGAACTCTTGCGCATTTGGTGCTTTGTGGAAATAAAGGTAACCACCAAATAGCTCATCAGCACCTTCGCCCGATAACACCATTTTAATACCCATGGCTTTAATTTGGCGCGCCATTAAATACATAGGTGTTGAGGCACGAATAGTTGTTACATCGTACGTTTCAATGTGATAAATCACTTCACGTAGTGCATCAATACCTTCTTGAATAGTAAAGTGAATAGGGTGGTGAACCGTGCCAATCATATCAGCTACTTTTTGTGCAGCTGCTAAATCGGGTGAACCTTCAAGACCCACAGAGAATGAATGCAGTTTTGGCCACCATGCATCAGACTCATCATTATCTTCGATACGTTTTGCAGCAAAACGCTGTGTGATAGCTGAGATAACAGATGAATCTAAACCACCAGATAAAAGCACGCCATAAGGAACGTCGCACATTAATTGACGTTTAACAGCTGCCTCTAAGCCTTCTTTAACATCGCCTGCTTTAGCTTCGTTGTCTTTAACAGCATCAAAGCTTTGCCAATCACGGCTGTAGTACTTACGAAGTTGACCATCTTTGCTCCATAAGAAATGACCCGGAGGGAACTCTTCAATATGTTTACAAATTGGCGAAAGTGCTTTTAATTCTGAGGCAACATAAAAGTTACCATGCTCATCATGACCCGTATAAAGCGGAATAATCCCGATATGGTCACGACCAATTAAGTAGGCATCTTGCTCTTCGTCGTATAAACAAAACGCAAAAATACCATTTAAATCGTCTAAAAACTCAGGGCCTTTTTGCTTATATAAAGCCAAAATAACTTCACAGTCAGACTGAGTTTGAAAAGTAAAATCAGTTTCTAAGCTGGCAGCGAGCTCTTTGTGGTTATAAATTTCACCGTTAACAGCAAGAATATTTGTACGCTCAGGGTTGTACAAAGGCTGTGCACCACTTGATACACCAACAATCGCAAGGCGCTCGTGCACTAAAATAGCTTTATCTGATGAATACACGCCAGACCAATCTGGTCCGCGATGCCTTAATAGTTTTGACATCTCAATTGCTTGGCTTCGCAATTGAGCGGGATCAGATTTAATATCTAATACCCCAAAAATTGAACACATAGTGACTCCTCATTCCAAATATGTGCGCAGCTAACAGAATTTATATAACTGCGAATGTTTGTTTTAACAGAAATAATTACCTAAGTCACACAGGTTTTTTAATTAATTGAGAATAAAATATGCACCTACGCTTATCTCTTTGCACCAGTATGGGGTAAGTGGTTAAAGGGTGAGCGGTTTAAATGCTTGATTTGTACAAATTGGATGATAATGAGTCTGGAATAGAGGCTTTTGTTACTAAATTCTCTGCACAGATTTGGTGCAAAAAGAATGTGTTGGCTTTTACCAATTTTAAATGTATATACAAGCCGTGATGTTAAAACGAGCAAACGTTTTCTTTGCTCGTTTTTAAACATCAATAAATTAAGCGCTATTTATTAATATAGTTTAGCGCTATCGCAAGTTGATTTAAGTGCGCAGTTAGTTTTTCTTGTGCTTCGTGGGCTTCGTTGAGTGTAACAAACTTAAAGTGAAGGAAATCGCCGGGCTTTAATTGTGCAAAGTGACGAAGATCGGCTTCGATCACAGTACCAAGTAATGGGTAACCCCCCGTTGTTTGTGCATCGTTTAAAAGCACTATGGGTTCACCATTTGGCGGAAGCTGAATACAGCCAGGAGCAACAGCCATAGAGGGTAGCGAAACATCGTGGCTGATATCACACTCGTCACTTAATAGTCGTGTGCCCATGCGATTACTATTAGGCGATACATGCCAAGAATGATTTATAAAGTTAACGATGGTGTCTTTTGGTAACAGTGCTGCATGTGGTGCGGCATGTATACGAATTTGTGTACTTTTAGGTGGTAGCATGGCACCTAGGCCAATTTTGGTATTGTACCTCGGTGTTACCTCAAAACTATCGCCAGCCTGTAGTGCTTGTCCGGTTAAGCCACCAAAACCCGCCAATATATCAGTAGAATAAGAATCTAAAATAGGATCTGGTAAATGCCACTCGCCACCAATAGCAAGGTAGCTTCTAAAACCATGACGCGCCGCATTAAACTTTAATACATCGCCTTTTTTTATGTAAAAGCTCCAGCCAGGATCAACAGGGTTGCCATTCACTGTGGCTTTCATATCAGTGCCGTGCAGTGCAATGTAGTAATCGTTATCGAACTTAATTTCTGCAAGACCTAAAGTGATTTCAATGACGGGGTTATTGTCGTCGTTGCCAACTAAACGGTTTGTAATAACTTGAGCGTAAGGATCAATGCTACCAGATTGTCCAATGCCTAAATGGCGAGAACCTGTGCGGCCTTGATCTTGTATAGACATTTGCATGCCAGGTTTGATGATAGTGATCATTTTAACACCTCCTGAATAACAAACTCTAAAGTATCACCGGGTTCAACAGCACAAGGCGAGGATGCATTGATATCAAAAAGACGAAAATCTGTATGACCAATAATTTGCCAGCCTCCAGGGGAGCTTTCAGGGTAAATACCGGTTTGATCGCCGCCGATTGCAACAGAGCCTTTTGGCACAGAAAGCCTTGGTTCAGCATGACGAGGTGTGAAAAGCTTCGGGTTTAGTCCATCTAAATAAGCAAAACCGGGTTTAAAGCCTAAAAAAAGCACGTGGTATTTGGCACTGCTGTGCATTTGAGCAACATCATCAATAGAAA